>JBOFLQ010000067.1:0-38771 GCA_051657945.1 Xenococcaceae cyanobacterium
CGCTTTGTATAACGGCGTTCTGTATTCGGAGGTAACGGACGTATCCACGCCTTACAAGGAAACCAGCAAGAGCGGCACGGCTTCGCCTACGTTATCCGCGCCTTGTAAAACGACAGGGCGGTGACTTCTGACTTCGTGAAGGTTTAGTTGTCAAACTTTCAGGCGATCGCCTAAATGACAAATTCTTCCCGACTCTAGAAGAAGCTAATGTCTATTTAGATTCCCTGCCCGATAAAATTGGTATCATGTGTCGTGAATCCAATTTAGAAGACATTTTTGTCGAACTTTCAGGAACACAATTAAATTAAATTCCATATTGTAAGGACGTTTTATAGAACGCTCCTACAGAAGTAGTATCATTAATAGAGCGAAAAAATGACTCAAATAAGCAATTTACATCCTCAATACATTACCAATGAGGCGGGAGAAAAGACAGCAGTAATACTATCGATTTCCGAGTTTCAAGAGTTATTAGAAGACATTGAAGATCTTGCTATAGCAGCCGAAAGGCTTGATGAGTCAACAAATTCACACCAAGAAGTTGTCGCTCAATTAAAAAAAGATGGCTTGCTATAAAATCGAATGGAAAAAATCGGCACAAAAAGAATTAAGGAAACTTCCAAAAGAGATTATTTCAAAAATAATACAAAAGGTTGAAGCTTTAGCGCAAGACCAATATCCAGAAGGCAGCAGAAAGCTTACAGATAGTAAATCTACTTATCGCCTTTTTAGTTAATTTCATATTACATTAATAATACAAAAAATATATTTACAGTAAATGAATATAATTCAAGCTATTAGAGGAACTAGAGACATTCTGCCAGAGGAAGTAGGTTATTGGCAGTTAATTGAAGCAACAGCAAGAGAAATATTATCTAGAGCGGTTTATCAAGAAATTCGCGTGCCAATTTTCGAACAAACTGCTTTATTCGAACGTGGAATTGGCGAAGCTACCGATGTAGTAGGAAAAGAGATGTATACTTTTCAAAGCAGAGGCGGGGATACTTCGATGACGCTTCGTCCAGAAGGCACTGCTGGTGTAGTACGATCGTTCATTCAAAATAATCTTTACGCTCAAGGTAGCGTACAGCGTCTTTGGTATACTGGCGCTATGTTTCGTTACGAACGTCCTCAAGCTGGCAGACAGAGACAGTTTCATCAGATTGGTTTGGAGTTAATCGGTAGCGACTCAGCCAGGGCAGATGTAGAAGTAATTGCGATCGCCACCGACATATTAAAAACTCTAGGATTAAAAAATCTCAAACTCGCTCTTAATTCGGTAGGTAGAGGAGAAGATCGGGCTGTTTATCGAGAAGCTTTAATTAATTACTTAAGTCCCTACAAAGACGAACTGGATAAAGATTCTCAAGAACGTCTCGATCGCAATCCACTCAGAATTTTAGATAGCAAAGACAAAAGAACGCAAGAAATCGCCGAAAATGCCCCCAAACTCATCGATTATTTGGGCGATGCTTCTAAAAAACACTTCGATCGCGTACGGAAATTATTGAGCGATTTGGGAATTGAATATGAAATCGACCACTGTTTGGTAAGAGGATTAGATTACTATACCCACACTGCCTTTGAAATCAAATCAGACGACTTAGGCGCACAAGCAACTGTTTGCGGAGGTGGACGCTACGATGGATTGATAGCCGAATTGGGAGGTGCGGAAACTCCCGCCGTAGGTTGGGCGATCGGCATGGAAAGATTGGTGTTATTGCTGCAAAAATTACAACCATCTCCAACTCTCAAACCAGATTTCTATCTAGTTTCTCGCGGCGAAGAAGCTGAAGCAAAAGCTTTATTGTTGGCACAAAAATTACGCGCTAATAACTTTACTGTGGAACTAGATTTGAGTGGTAGTGCTTTTGGCAAACAGTTCAAACGCGCCGATCGATCTGGTGCAGTTGCTTGTCTGATTATTGGCGACGCAGAAGCGAAAAATCAAACCGTCAACCTCAAATGGATGGCATCGGGAGAACAACAAGCGATCGCCATTTCTCAATTGCTGGAGATGATGTCAGATTTAAAACAGCAACTAAAACAACATAGAAATTAAAGATAATTAATAATTACTATCTGCCTTTTAGCTTCTTAGTTTCGAGTGCCTTGTGCCGATTTGTCAATCACCTTCTGCCTTTTGCCTTCTGCCTTCTGCCTTCGTTCGGATGCTATAACCGAGAATCAATACAAACTAAAGGTTATGCAAGACTGGCAATTTCTCCTTCAAAAGGAAAACGATTCTTTTAATGGCGATCGAGCGGACTCTGGCTTTTGGAAAGCTTCTAGCGATTCGACGATCGCACTAGTTGAAGCTAGGTACAAAATTATGGCACGCTCGAACCAGATCGATGTAGACGTAGCGATTAAAATTAGCCATCAAATAACTAGCGCAGGAAAAACTTTTCGTCGATCGCAACAACGTTCTGGTCGTATAAATTCTCAAGGAGAAATTGTAATTCTACCTTTTCTTGAATTTCAAGCTGGTTGGTGGGAAATTGAATGCAGTGGGAAATTAGTTACAGAATTCGGTTCGCAAACTTGGCAAAAAAAATTAGAAATCCAAATCTACTCGAAACAGCTTTCCACAGAAAAAAATTTAGAAGCGATCGATACATTTGTGGAAAAACCAACGAACAGTACTGAAGAGAAAAAACTACAACAATTAATCGAGCGAGCGCAACCAATTGCTTTAAGTTGCGACCTAAATTTAGATAAAATTCCCTCTCCCGAAGCGATCGAACTATTCGAACCTAAAAAAGCCAACCTCGAATCGATGCAAACTTTACCCTTGTCGGGTCAAATTTTACCGCCAAAAATGCTAGAGGACGATCGCGATCGAGATAATTCCCATCCAGTTTCGAATAAAAGAATTCAATTGCCCAAAATTAATTTAACTAACTTCGAATTCGAGCGCCCCACACAAATGCCGCCGTCCGATCGAGAAAATACCGAACCAACCAAACCCATAACTCCTTCCAAAAGCGATCGGTTTGAAGCTTTAAACCTACAACAGAAATTTTTGTTGCGGCTGGAATCTCTCATGAACGATTCTCGATCTAGTCAAACAGACTAGAAGCTAAAGGTTAGAGTAACTACCAACTACCCATTACCAATTTTTATTAAGAAGCCTGTAAAGTAGAAAGAGTTATTTTTTGTTGTTACTAAGTTAATTCGCTCAATGGTTAGTTATATCTACTGGAGCAATTTTTTGTCATTACAGACTCTTTCTACAAATTATTCTCTACTGGCAACAGCAACCGACGCAGGTGAAAGTGCAACCAATGCCAATGAAGGTTCACTGGTTTTAGCATCTGTGTTGCTGAGTTTGGTAGTAATTTATTTCACTAGCAAACTAGGTGGCGAAATTTGCGATCGAATTAATTTACCACCAGTTTTGGGCGAATTAGTTGGCGGGGTAATTATCGGCGTATCTGCCCTCAAATTATTAGTATTTCCAGAGGCAGGTTTTGAGGGTAGCGACTCTCTAATTATTTCTTTTCTGCAAACTACGGCTGGTTTGCCGAGCGAATCAGTCCCTTCAGTTTTTGAAACTCAAAGTGAAGTTATTTCCGTACTTTCCGAACTCGGAGTAATTATCTTACTATTTGAAATTGGTTTAGAATCAGACCTCAAAGAATTAATTAAAGTCGGGCCACAAGCCGCGATCGTAGCAGTAGTCGGGGTTGTCACCCCGTTTGCTTTAGGAACGGTTGGTTTGGTTTATATTTTTCAAATACCCGTTATTCCCGCCGTTTTTGCAGGCGCAGCCCTGACAGCTACTAGTATCGGTATTACCGCCAAAGTACTCTCAGAATTAGGACAACTTGGGTCTAAAGAAGGTCAAATTATTATTGGTGCTGCCGTTCTCGATGACGTTTTGGGAATCATCGTTTTGGCAGTAGTTTCCAGTCTGGTAAAAACAGGAGAAATTCAACCTCTCAATGTTGTCTACTTGATTGTTAGCGCTGCTACTTTTCTAATTGGGACAATTTTCCTCGGTCGTTTCTTGAGTCCTGTTTTTGTAGCATTGGTCAGTAAAATGCAGACGCGAGGACAGTTATTACTAGTATCTTTAATTATTGCTTTCGTTCTTGCCTACATCGGTGCCGTAATTCACTTAGAAGCAATTTTGGGTGCATTCACCGCTGGACTAGTTTTAGCAGAGACAGAAAAAAGAGAAGAACTAGAAAAACAAATTATTCCCATTGCCGACATGTTCGTGCCGATTTTTTTTGTTTGCGTAGGAGCGCGAACTGACCTCAGCGTACTAAATCCAGCCATCCCCAGCAATCGCGAAGGATTAATTCTTTCCGCATTTTTAATTTTGGTTGCTATTCTGGGTAAGGTTATTACAGGTTTTACTATTTTTGGTCAACCGAATCTCAATAGACTTTCTATTGGTGTGGGAATGATTCCTAGAGGCGAAGTAGGATTGGTATTTGCAAGTGTTGGTTCAACTAGTGGCGCTCTTTCTGATGCTACAGAGGCAGCAATTATCGTGATGGTCATTTTGACTACCTTTATTGCTCCTCCCTTGCTACGTCTGGTTTTTCAAGAACCCGTGGCTGTTTCTCAATCGAGCGAGACATTGAAATAAATATGTTGCTTCAAAATTTACTTACCTACATTCATTTCAGACAATTTCTCCTACAACAAACTGCAAAATTTCAATGAAGATAAAAAGCAAATTAAATCGTCAAAAACTGTATTTTGAATTAATTTATCTAAGTTTTGACAGATTTAATTTTCACTAAAATTTGAAACTTCAGTGAATTTATTTACGTCACTTCCGATTAGTGATTTTAGCGGATATGATAGAGGTCTGATGGGGTTGGTCTAAGATTCTCTCATACTTTCTGTGAGGAGCTACCATTGTGAGATTTCACGGGCTATTACTCGGTTTTTTGGGTGTTTTTCTAACTTGTTCTCCTGCTAAGGCTGGAAAACTAACGTTTTGGCAATTTTTGCCCAATCAAAATCGCTTAACTTTTACTACTGATAACGGAGTTCAACCGCAAGCACAATTATTAAATAATCCTACTCGTTTAGTTATCGATCTCCCAGAAACCTCTCTGGAACGTCAAACAATTAAAGAAACTTACGGAGATGCAATTAAAAGTCTTCGGGTAGGTCAATTTGAAAATCAAACTACCCGTCTGGTGCTAGAGCTAGCTCCTGGCTATACTTTCGACCCCCAACAAATTAAATTTATTGGTACTTCGCCGACGCAATGGTCGGTAAAGTTACCTAGTCCATCTAGAGAAAAGATTGCTGCCGATACTCCATTATTGTTAAATCCGCGCTCGGCTCGACCTTCTGAAAGTCTGACGACTTCAACCCCCTCTAGCGACAGTCAGACTGTTTCGGTTAATTCCGATTCGAGAGGAAATGCTAACTCTCCCTATTTACGGGTGACGCGCAATGGTATATTTGTCGATATAAACGGTAATAATACAAATAAAGTTAAAGTTACTCGCAGCAGCGATCGCGCCTCGATCGATCTGGAATTAGAAAATGTTATTCTTCCTGGCGATCTGGTTTCCCAAACTGTCCAAGTTAATAGCTATGGAATTAGTGGAATACAATTTTCTCAAACTTCTAGCTCTCCGCCCAAAGCTCTTCTAACGCTGCAAGTCAGTCCGGATAGTCCAGATTGGATTGCTTCTTTTAGTAGATTTGGCGGATTGGTAGTTGTACCGAAAGGAGGATTGGGAAGTATATCTCCTAGCGTGGCTTCTACTCCTTCTAATTCTAGCTCTAGCTCGCAAATTATTAACGTTCCAACGCCAAATAATTCGACAATTACCAGTAATCTAGCAAGCGATCGCTTCTCTAGAATTAACAGGACAAATAATTCCGACAATCTACCAAGCGATCGCCTCTCTAGAATTAACAGAACTCCTATTGGTGGCGAACGTTTTGGCGATCGCTCCTTGAGGATGGAGAAAGCTACAGTTGAGTCGGTACAGCTTCAAGGAAACGGTCAGTTGTCAGTAAAAACCGATCGCGTGGTCGTTGCTAATGGCAATTGGAATAATCTATCTGGGGTTTACGAAATTAGAATTCCTAGCGCTCAGCTAGCAGATTCTTTTGCAGGCCCTCAATTTGCGGCTAACAGTCCCATTTCTGAATTGCGCGTTCGTCAAGAAAACGATTCAATTCTACTACTGTTGCGACCAGCTTTGGGCGTTCGTTTTGGCGAACTCAACCAACTCAGTAACAATCTTCTGGCGCTAGAGTTGCAACAAGGTCTTTCTGCTAATGCCCCACCACCTGTAGATTTACTTATTCCACCGATTTCTGCTGCGGGTGCGACTACGCCACCTTCGGATCGACCTTTACCTGGCTTATTTCCTAGAACCTCAGATCGTTCTGGCTTACTTCCACCCGAACGCAAATCGGGCATATTAGTCGTTATCGATCCCGGACACGGTGGGAAAGATCCAGGCGCGATCGGTATTGGTGGATTGCAAGAAAAAGAAATTATTCTCGATATTTCGCAGCAAGTAGACAAGATCTTGGAAAAACAAGGTCTTAAAGTCATGCTGACTAGGTCTAGCGACTATTTTGTCAGCTTGGAAGGACGAACCGATATGGCAAACCGTGTTGATGCCGACCTGTTTGTTAGTATTCACGCTAATTCGATTAACCTATCGCGTCCAGATGTCAGCGGCTTAGAAACCTATTACTACAAAAATGGTAAAGCTCTAGCCGACACGCTCCATCGTAATATAACACGGAGCGTTAACGTTAAAGATCGAGGTCTAAAAAAAGCTAGATTTTATGTACTCAGACATTCTGAAATGCCAGCAGCTTTGGTAGAGGTTGGTTACGTGACGGGTGCTGACGATGCAGCCAAATTGAGAGATCCGAACTATCGCCGTCAAATGGCAGAATCGATCGCTCGCGGCATTATCGAGTATATTCAACGAAATAAACGTTAGGTATATTTACTAGTAATGCCGAAGCGTCTTTACTCGTTTTTTCTCTTGTCAATTTATAATCTCTCAACGGTAGCTTTGAGAGTTCCTATTAATTTCGAGGTTTCGCGGAATTAATTAGGAACTCCTTAAAGCCATCAGAGAGACTCCGCCACGGCGCTTTGTATAACGAGGAAACCAGCCTAACGGCACGGCTTCGCCTACGTTATCCGCGCCTCGTAAAACGACGGAGCTTCCTCTGACACGAAGTCAAAATCAACCTCCAGAATGTCTTTATCTCAATCTATGAGAGAATTACAACCCCAACGTATTGGATTGTTTGATAGTGGTGTGGGGGGTCTGACTGTCCTCAGGGCAATTTATCGAAGGCTCCCAAACGAATCGATTCTCTATTTTGCCGACACGGCGCGGCTTCCTTATGGCACTCGTTCGAAAGAGGAAATTATCCAATTTACGCGCGAAATTCTCAACTGGATGACCGCTCAAAACGTCAAAATGATTATTATGGCGTGCAACACTAGTTCGGCTTTGGCGCTAGAAACGGTTCGTTCAGAATATGACTTGCCAATTTTAGGGTTAATTTTGCCAGGGGCTAGGGCTGCGGTGCAAAGGGGCAGGCGCATCGGCGTAATTGCCACTCCTGCCACTGCTGCTAGTAATGCCTACCGTCAGGCGATTTCGGAAATTGATTCGAGTGCTAAAGTTTGGGAAGTAGGTTGTCCCGAATTTGTGCCTTTAATCGAGCAAAATCGTATTTGTTCGCCCTCCACTAAAAGAGTCGCGCAAAAATATTTACAGCCTCTGATTCAAAGAAAAATAGATACTTTGGTGTATGGCTGTACTCATTATCGTCATCTTGCTAGCGTGTTGCGGACGATTCTGCCGTCTGAAGTGCAAATTATCGATCCTGCTGAATATATCGCGGTGGCTGCGGAAAAAGAATTAGAACTAATGGGATTGAAAAACAATCTTTCTCCTTTACCCACTCGTTTTTGCGTTAGCGGTTCTGCTGCAAGGTTTGCCCAATTATCTCGCCAGTGGCTGGGATACGAACCAACAGTGGAACAAGCTAATTTAAAAGGGTCGTCGCCAGCAACGATAATTCTTGAATCTTAAAGTTTAACAAACAAGATCGGCAATTTCCGTTCTATACCTCACTACGCTGTTTGAAGCTGGCTACGTTGCGAGGCGCTTCTGTTTGTGCCTTAGCAATCCACCTAGCTAGATTGAGCAATAAATTAATACTCAATAGATAAGCAGCAGCAATTAATAAAATAAAAGCAGGTGTATTTTCCAAATTCATGGCAAAAGCGAGTGGGAGAATTAAGATAACAACCAAGCCAAACAAGGACTCTACCGCCACAAAGTTGCCGACAATAGATTAATTACTATCGGCTAACAACAAATATATAGATCGAGCTTTTGGCGACGAAAGCTCAATAAAAGTTTTTTCCTCACACCAATAAAAAGAATTAGAAAATAGATTTGCTAAGGTAGTAAGCGTTATTTTCAATTTTGAAAGCACGCTCTATTCTCAAACAATCTTTTCTAATTGCCGCTTTCCGAATGCTGTTATGTATTGAAGAATCGAGCCAAGTCGATTCCTAACTAGTTCGGCAAATTGTTTTATTTATTGTATTTTTTAAAACTTGTCAACTCAAACATAGCATAAATTACTGAGAATTTGTACCGATTCAGGAAATTTAATTAGTTGTTTGCAACAGATCGTTGTTTGTCTCCAAACTTTATTGAAAAAGAAAATAAAACTTTGTTCTCAGGTGCGCTTAGCTTAAAATAAGTACAATAATATGTAAACTTTCGTAACTGTACTGCCAGACTTGGCTAAGCGATGATCTCAACAACTTCTCTATTTGCTCCTGTCGATAAAGATTTAAGTATACTGACAGAAAATTTAACTAAGTTAGTTAGCGCGCGTCATCCTATTTTGGGCGCTGCTGCCGAACATTTGTTCAACGCTGGGGGAAAAAGAATTAGACCGGCGATTGTGCTACTAGTCTCTCGAGCTACAATGTTGAATCGCGACATTACGTCTCGTCATCGTCGTCTGGCAGAAATTACAGAAATGATTCATACAGCTAGTTTGATGCATGATGACGTTGTTGATGAAGCAGAAGTTCGTCGCAACTTACCCACAGTCAATAAACTTTTTGGCGATCGCATTGCCATCTTGGCGGGAGATTTTCTGTTTGGACAATCTTCTTGGTACATAGCTAATTTAGACAATTTAGAAGTAGTTAAATTGCTTTCAGAAGTTATTAAAAATTTTGCTGAGGGAGAAATTCAACAAGGACTTAATAGTTTTGAGACAAGTTTGTCGATCGAAGCTTATTTAGAAAAAAGTTATTACAAAACCGCTTCGTTGATGGCAAACAGTGCTAAATCTGCTGCGATTTTGAGTGAAGTTAATACCCAGGTAGCAGAAAATCTATACGAATATGGTCGTAATCTCGGTTTGGCTTTTCAAATCGTCGATGATATTCTCGATTTTGTTGGTTCGACAGAAGTATTGGGCAAACCTGCGGGTTCGGATCTAGCTAGTGGAATTTTGACAGCCCCCGTACTTTATGCACTCGAAGAAAAACCATATTTAGAAGCATTAATCGAACGAGAGTTTGCTAAGGAAGGAGATTTAGAAGAAGCACTCAACTTAATTAAAGAAAGTAACGGACTCGATCGCGCTCGCGAACTAGCAGCAATTCACGCTAAATTAGCAGTAGAAAGTCTTAATTGCTTAGAACCATCCCCATCTTCTCAAGCTTTAGTCGAGCTAGCTGACTACGCCCTCAATCGTCTTTATTAACTGACTTAAATTTAGACTAAACTAGCTAAGTGTAAATTAAAAAGGTGTTAAGGAGATTAGGTGTCTTTAGCTAAACCAATCGTTCTTGTCACAGGCGGTGCTGGCTATATTGGATCTCACGCAGTCTTAGCTTTAAAGAGGGCGGGTTATGGAGTTGTCGTTTTAGATAACCTCTCTTACGGACATCCAGAATTAGTCAAAGATGTTTTGCAAGTGGATTTAATTGTTGGCGATACGAGCGATCGCGCATTGTTAAAGCAGTTGTTTTCAGACTACGATATCGCTGCCGTCATGCATTTTGCCGCCTATATTGCTGTTGGCGAATCGGTCAAAGAACCAGGCAAATACTATCGTAACAACGTTGCCGGAACGTTGACGCTTTTGGAGGCGATGCTGGCAGCAGAAGTCAAAAAAATTGTTTTTTCTTCTACTTGTGCTATCTATGGCATGCCGCAAGAAATACCCATGACTGAGGCACATCCTCACAGCCCTCTTAGCCCCTATGCTACCAGCAAAAAGATGGTAGAAGGTATACTTGCTGATTTTGATTCAGCTTACGATTTAAGATCGGTTGCTTTTCGTTACTTTAATGCTTCTGGTGCAAATCCTGAAGGGTTGTTAGGGGAAGATCATCAACCAGAAACTCATTTAATTCCTTTAGCGTTGTTAACTGCTTTAAAAAGAAAAGAATTTTTGTCTGTTTTCGGCACGGATTACGATACACCAGACGGGACTGCTGTCAGAGATTACATTCACGTTACAGATCTAGCCGATGCTCATGTTTTGGGTTTAGAGTATTTATTGGCTGGAGGTCAAAGCGAAGTATTTAACTTGGGTAATGGTAACGGTTTTTCTGTTAGGGAAGTAATCGAAACTGCCAAGCAAGTAAGCGATCGCGAAATTCCTGTCATTGAAGGCGAGCGTCGTGCTGGCGATGCACCCATTTTAGTGGGTAGTAGTGACAAAGCCAAAAAAATTCTTGGCTGGAATCCTCAATACTCTGACCTCAAAATTATTATCAGCCATGCGTGGCAATGGCATCAAAAAAGACACGGCAAGTAAAAATCGCTCGGTGACGAACAAAGTCTAAAAACTATTTTTGTTTTAATTATAGCTACTACTATTTTTGAAGAAGTTTGATGAAATTATTTCTATTTCGCTGTTTTCAAAAGACAAAAATATTTTTTATCTGCGTGTTGTTGGGTTTTCTGACTTCTAGTTGTGGTGATAAGGTATCTCAATGCCAACAAATCATGAAAATTGCCAATCGAGTTGTCAAAGAAAGTAATGAGCTAACTCTTAATGAAAAAGTAGCAGAAACAGATTTGAATAATTGGTTAAAGGCAGCAAATGTTATGGAAAAAGCTGCTAAAGAAATTAAATCGTTAAATATAACAGATTCTCAATTGAGCGATTATCGCTCTGGCTTGAGCGAAATTTATCAAATTAATTCACAAGCAACAAATGAAATAGTTAAAGCTCGAAAAGAGCGAGATATTGTTGTTGCTAAAGCAGCACAAAATAAAGTAAGAGAAGTAGGAAAGTTAGAAAAACAAATTCAGAATAATTTTAATAATTACTGTCAGCAAAATTGACATTCCCATGTCTAAAAACGATAATTTGATTTCTGCAATGAATCACCATCGATTTATGGAAGAGGCGATCGCCCTTTCTCGTCTAAGCGTCCGTCAATATAACGGAGGGCCATTTGGTGCTGTTATTGTTAAGGATGAGAAAATTATCGCTACAGGACATAACAAAGTTACGCTCGATAACGATCCTACCGCTCATGCGGAAGTTGTTGCCATTCGTAATGCTTGCCGTCACTTGCAAAGTTTTCAGTTGAATAATTGTATTATTTATACTAGTTGCGAACCCTGCCCGATGTGTTTGGGGGCGATTTATTGGGCGAGAATCGAGCGAGTTTATTATGCTAATACTAAAAATGATGCTGCCAATATTGGTTTTTCCGATCTGTTTATTTACCAAGAATTAGATCGCGCGATCGAGCAGCGTAAACTGTCAATGACTCAACTACTTAGAGATGAAGCGTTGAAAGTATTTCAAGAATGGCAAGACAATACAGATAAGATTGAATATTAGTTGAAGTTTTTGTTTTGTATTAGTAAATTCTTGCCGCGATTGCACGCTCCGTGCAAGCGTTGCGATCTGCCGTAGTCGATGCTTCGCAATCGCTATATAAATTTCCCTTGTATATTCCTTCTAAACATTCATTTGTTTTTTATTTTCTAAATCTTGTAGAAACCGATCGCGATCGAAGTAATATTTATCTCCCAGAAAATTAATAATTTTCATGGTATCATCTTCGGCATTTTGCAAACATGTAGACGCACCAGGAGAAGGAGTAATATTAAAAATAATTTTGTCACCAAGTATTTTTGCTTCTCCCATTTCCAAGCTTTGAGTTTTTAAATTAACAATTTGCGGTCTAACTCCGCCATATCCTTTCGCAAATTTTAGCTCGTTCAATTGAATGGATGGAACTATTTTTTTGACCTCTTCGATAAACATTCTTTTACCAATTACAGGAACATCGTAGAGCAAATTCTTAACAATATATTTGAACAAGAAAGAATCTGACAATATTTTGAAAAAGCTCCTCAATGCAGCCAAACTAAGCCCCGCCGTCTGAAAATATTCATAAATAGTACGATAGCGATGACGCTCTAACATTGGTAAAACTTTCGCAGTGGGGCCAAATCTAATATTACTGCGATCGTCTACTTCTGGATCGCCATGGATTGCTGCAAAAGGTAACTTTTCTAATTGCATGGTGTAGACTTTACCGTTGAGAATTTCTGGGGCAAAATAAAAACTACCAGCTACACAAAGTAAGGCATATTCTTGTCCATATCCCAAAGATTTGGCTAGTAATAAACTATGCGCTCCTGCGGTAATGGCAACTGTACGAGCTGAGATAACTTTTGTGTCGGTATAAACTTGATATATATCTCCTATTTTGATAATTTTTTTAACTTTAGAATTCATCATCAGATCCAGAATTTTGTTATTGCAATCGCGTAGCGTGGGCTGCGCCCAATCGAGAGATTTTTCTAAAAAAGATCTAGCTAGTTTTTGAAAATCAATCGTATAACCTTCAGGAGTAAATAAGGCAAGAATTTCTTCGCTATCTTTTCTTCCTTTAATAACATTAGGTTCGAGTTTTTCTATTTCTTGACGCTCGATAATTTTTAAATCTGGAAATAAATTTTTAAATTCCTGCGCTCTAGCTTTTAACTTTTCGACTTGCTCTTTACCAACAGCCACAACCATTTTGTGATATTTACTATAAATTTGCTGTTGTCTATCATTATTTAAAAGATAATTTTTAACCAAACAAGAAGCTCGATTAACTTTTGTCGCTTTAGCTAAAGTGTAATTAGTTTCAATATCACCAAAATGAAGAGTTTGGCTATTACTATATTTGTGAGAATTTATTAAAGCTACTTCTGATTCTTTTTCGATTAAAACAATTCGATCGATATTAGTATAATTACTCAAACAATATAATAAAGCCGTTCCTGAAATACCCGCTCCCACGATCGCTACATCATAGGTATTATCTTTTGATGACATAGTATTTTCCACAATAAATAAATATACTTCTAAAAAATAATAACAATAATGAAGAGTATTATTTTGATTAAATTGCGCGTTGACAAGCAAAGCTTCGCCATCGAATTAATTTCAGCATAATTGCTCGATCGCATCGCTGTGTGCATAGCACAATCGCGCTACAGAAAATATTTTTATTTAAACAAATCAAACTATTTTAGATATTATTACTATTTATTAATACATTAGTACTAAAAAACACGACAATTTTGTAGCTACAGTATGCAGTTTATACCAGAACAACTGGCAGCAAATGGAAATACCTCGTCATTATTAAAAGATAGATACAAAATATATTTATTTAAACTCAAAAATGTCGAGTAAAATTTGCCTTTTACTCGACATTTAAATTACAATTGTTTGGTTATAATTTAATTTTCAACTGCCATTAGCTACATTTACATGTTGTTGATGGCAATTTTATTTTTAGTGGAAATATCTGTGGCTATCTATCGCTTAATAATTAAGGTCGATTGAAGATAATATTATCTCCACCTTTCTTTTTCTTGCCGCCAGAGTCGATGATTACGGGGCCACCGCCACCATAGCCACCTTCGTTGAAGATGATATTATCTCCACCTTTCTTTTTATCGCCGCCAGAGTCGATAATTACGGGGCCACCGCCGCCGTAACTGCCGCCAATAGTTTCTTTAACTTCATTATCACAAAGATCCCGACTTAATTCGCGATCGCTTTGCGAAAAAAGTTCGATGCTGATATCAATGTTTGCCATATCACTCCTTGCTTTACAGGGGTCTATCGAGCTGAGAATGTTGTAAAAAAATAAGATCTAATATTTTTCACGATTTTCTCTTCTATTAGAAGAATAAGAAAAAAAATAATTTATTTCTGTATAGAAGATCGCATTGAAAACTAGATTACTATCTATAACTTTGTTGAAAACATAATATTTTTTTTACGATCGATCGTAAATGGTATATTACAACACTATGCAAGTGAGAAATTAACAACTTAATATAATTAATTTTAATCATTTTTTTAAAAAACCTTAAAGATTATTATTCAAAAAATGTTTTAATAATTGACATTGATTTTTTTCTATGTCCAATTTTATTTTTGGCTAATTATTAAAGTAGTATTCAAATATTTGCTTGTATTTTTAGTAATTAGCGATCGTAACGTCAATTGTCGAGTCTATAGATAAAAATAATTGTTTTAGAGCGATATTACTACTAAATTTGACTGACAAAATAAAAATATTTTAATTTTATGTTTTATATTTATCGTCATTGTATTCATGGATATTTTTAAGGCAATAATACTGACCATAAAACTTGAAAAAAATGCCAAGGTTCTACACAATAGTAAGTAAGCTATTTTGTGCTTGAAAGAAAAGCTAGTATTTAAGCATTTTGGTACATTAAATATAGAGGCGATCGCAAAAACACATAATTTTGTTTGAGTAAAACATAAAGTAAATTTTGCGTTTACCTTAATATGCTTGTAAAAATCTTGCACAATCAGCAATCTGCCGAACTCAAGTTATTGAGGAAAATATTGATGGCTAAAATTCACATAGAAGATATAAGCAACCTCAAACAATCTGTTTGCGATCTAACAGAAATACAAATATCTAAAATATCTGGAGGTGAAGGAAAAAAAAGAGCAGTATTTATTAAAGGTGGTAAAGTAATTAACGCAGGCGATCGCGATTTGACTGATGGGGAAAAGTCTGAAATTAATGGTATCGTAGACGATGTTACTAATAAAGTTGGCGATCTTGTCGGCGGTCTCAAAACAAAATTGAAAGTATAGATTTGAAATTTTTTTCAAGTGAATTGTCGGTCTGCATATAAAAACCGTAGTCTTGATTTAATTTAACTTATACTTATCAAAAACACCGAGAAAACAGGCTATGTCTCGGTGTTTTGATAATTTTAATTCACCAAAGATTAATTAATAAGTCTAAATTTGCTTTAGCTAAGCTATGATGCATAAAAACATTGCATAGCTGGCTGTTCATAAAAGCCGAATACCAACCAGTAAATTAAATGCCCTCCATGCTTATTCAGAAAGCAGTGGTGATGCCAATGGCTGTAAAGGCATACCTCCACCACCGATATTGTTTGAGCTATTATTAGTTACTACATTCAAAGCTTGAAATAGCTTGTTGGAGTCTTTATAACAAAGAATGGGTGATTTAACATATACTATTTACAGCAATTGCCAAGCCGAGTTATCAAGCTTGCATAAGGAAAAACTAAGGAAACATGGAGCATCAAGATTTACAGTCTGAACAGCTACCTACAGACGGTAGTTATCGAATGAGACAAGAATTAAATAAGGCAAATGAAAGGCTCAAGACAAAAGGGAAGCACGGAAAGACTTGTACGATAACAGCGAAAAAAGATAACCTTTCGTATCAATTTAATTTTGGAGGGCAGAAGAATCGCGGTAGCGGTCTAAAACTAAATAAACAAGGGATAGTAGATGCTGAGCGTATCGCTGGGATAATATCAGCACAATTAGAAGCGAATCGCTTTAGCTGGGAATGGCTCGACGGTTTACTAGGAAAGAAGGTTGAAACTGAAAAGGTTAAAACTTGCCGTGAGATGATCGCCGAGTTTAAAACTCACTGGTTCAGAGAGAATAAGAGCCATAAAAATCCCGAAAATAGTTGGAATAAAAGATTTAGACACTTAGATAGGGTATTACTCGACAATCAAGATAGTTTAAGTGAGAAAACTGTTAGAGAGATAATTGCAAGAACAGATAACAACACGCCTACCAGAACTAGCACCTTGCAAGCGCTAAACCTATTCATTCAATACCACAAGGTAAAAGAATTTGACGAGTTGATCGACGGGTATCAAAAAAGAAACAATCCTAAGCCAAAAGTAAAGCACATACCGAGCGATAAAGAGATTAAGTATGTTTTTGATACAGGGTTCAACCCTGATTCGATACGTCAAAACAAATGGAAGTATCGAGCTAAGCAACGGCAGTTCCTTTACGGGTTGTTAGCAGTGTATGGACTTCGCATACACGAAGCATGGCACATAGCAAACTGGGATAAACCAGCAATCCTTAAAAAAGGTGACTGGGTAACTGCTAGCTACGACGCAGACGCAGAAGAGGACAAGTTAGAACGATACCAAGATGATGACCGTATCATTCCTGCGATACTCGACCCTAGCAACGAACAAAGGGTGCTTTGTATCAAGCACGGCACTAAAACAGGGTACAGAATGGCGATTCCTGTTAGTCCATTGGGTAGTGACTGGCTTAAAGAGTTTGACCTGATATCGGAGTTTAATTTACCTGACATTAAGAATGCGCTTGAACGACGCGAAACAGGAGGGATGACGTGTACAACGCGAACCTGTGAATGGTTCAAGAACCGCAACTACGGATTTACGCCTCATGCGTTGCGACACGCTTACAATCATCGTTGTCATCAACTAGGGATTAACCCTGTTGTGATAGCTCAAAGCATGGGGCATAGCTTACAGCAAAATCAGACAACCTATTTAGATTCAATGCCTGAGAGTCGAAAGTTTGAGATGATGAAGGAGACGACAGCAAAGGATAAAGCAAAGCGCGATCGCGTACATGAATTGGAAGATGAAAACAAAGCGTTAAAACTCGAAGTTGAACGGCTGAGAACAGAATTGAGGATGTATGAAGCACTCAAGCAAGACAAGTAATCAGATAAACATCAGATAAATAATTGAAACCTCTAGCTATCAACGGTTAGAGGTTCTTTTGTAGCGTCCTGCTTACTAGTACATTTTTTAGTACATTATTACTCAATATTTATTAGAAGAAACAGTATTACTTCTACATCATGTAATTACATGATGTAGACAGGTAAGTATATATAATATATATGCCGCGACGGCGAGACTATAAGGCTTTTGACAAATCTACTACAGCAAGTCAATGAAGTGCGAGCGTTGCTGTATTCCCTGAAAGTGCAACCTCAGTACAAGCGCTCAACAGGATTTGTGCTTACTGTGTGCGACACAGTGACTAAAACATATTAAGCTTTCCGAAATCGTGCTACAAATTTACGACAGTGCAAAAACGGCTGAAACGAAGTTTGTTTAAAACAAGCTTATTATAACAGGAAGGCTTGACGCTATCCGAAAATGAATATAACTAATTTGACGAAAAAATTACAGCGTTTTAGCTTTCTGTCATTTGTAATCTTTTCAACTACAAACTAGGTTATCCTGAGAAGAGTAAGTTGATTTGAGTTTGGATTCCAATTTGCTTTAGTCCAAGTTGCTGGCGCACCTGATAACCAACCTAAAAGCTACCTATATTTTCCGTAGGTAGCTTTGCTATTTTTAGGGTGCGATCGCATTGCAACTAAACAAGACGTATTCAGTAAAGGTTTTCCACCAAGGAAGTATAGGACATCTACTGAGTCTTGTTTCACGGTTACCCCTAGAGTTAGTTCTATGAACAAAGCCTATAGAATCAAACAAGGTATTTGCTAGCGATCGCGCTAGTTCTTTCTCGCTACCCTGATGGTTTATTATTTCATCAAATAAACTTTGAGCTTTGCTCCTGCTGACAACATACTCTAAGCGTTGAGCGTCAAAACCATGTTTCTGTTTGGTATTGTAAAAACGCGCAAAACTATCGCTCTGTTCACTTCCTAAACGAATTGTTGGTAAACTAATTTTTTCTCCACATTTACCGCCTCTAGTTTCGTCATAACCCTCAAAACCAAATATATTGCCTTGCTCGCAAGCTTCAATTAAATCTTCGTTACGAATAGTTTTAGAGCGATCGTCGAAAGCTATATCAATTCGAGTAGCCTTAAGACTATAGGCGGATAACCGACAACATAATTGATGCTGTTCTTCCAAGCTTAGAGTAGATATTGCTTGACCTGGTATAAGCAGAAAACAATGATAGTGCTGAGATGAAGGAGTAATTTGTTTTACATTCCAACAAAAAAGCAGTCCTTTTTTTGAGCGTTCAACATTCTTGAAATTGTATCGCCCTTCATACCTTGATTTATCAGGGATTAAGGTAAGTTTGTCATTAAAAGTTGTTTCTAAAAAAGTACGCAAAGGAATAATATTATTTAATTCTGTCAATCCTTGAAAGTAATCTATAGCAATAGTTATAGGTTGTTTGTGGAAATTTAACCCTGTATTACTAGCTAGATTTCCACAAGGTCTATTTTGCCTTGCTGTGATTGACTTTCGAGAATTTGATTTTTCACCTTGTTTTTTGCTTGAATCGGATTGACTATGAGTTAAACTCGGATTATAGTTACTTGTACCATTAATCGGAAGTAACGATTCTGATTCCATAAAATATCTAACTTTGGGGATTCGAGACCTATCTGCAACGGCTAAGCGCAGGTAGGCTTCTTTGTTTTCGACCTCATCTTAACTTCGATGTTAAATAGTTGAATACTAAGTAACTAAGCATTGAAGCGATAGCTATGGACTGTTCGATTAATGAGATATTGACCGTCTCAGAATTTGAGCGATTGCTCGCCAAAATAGAAGTTCTAGAAGATAGAATTGCTACACTAGAAAATGGGCTACAAACTCATGGAACTTGTCAAATAGTACAAAGTTACCACTCAGATAGTAGCGGTGGCTTAAAAGCGATTTTCGATGAAGATGAAGCGAGAAACAAAGGATTGACCCAAGGTAAGCTTGCTTTAGTATTCGGCGTTGCCTCTTCTACTGTTGGGAATTGGAAGGACAAAGGGATACTCAAACAAAAGGGATGGCGATACAGGAACAAGCGTTATTATTCGTGCGAGTAACGCGTATTTCTGTACACATACGCCTCGATAGCGCTTTCAATTGTACGTTTCGTTCGTACGCTGACAAGGTCAAGCTCTGTGAGTGCTACGCAACCTTTGTCATCGTCCTTCACTTCACTACTTTAAATTGAAAGGCTATCTGGGGAGGGTATGTGTTTTTTAGAGAGAGAGAAAAAAAATAAATACGCTGTTCGCGTACAGAGAAAGAGATATATATATATTTCTACATTATGTAATTACATAATGTAGAAGGAGAAGGAATGACCCTGCTACCTAAAGCCTTTGAAAGTACCTGTGTTATTAATAGTCAACAATTGTTTTCTATTGCGAATACGAAATCATCGAAACGATAGAAGAATAATATAGTTACCTGCCTACAGACCGTAGGTACGGTCTGTAGAAATATATATAGACCATAGGCGATTAACTGGCTCTGATAAGTCAGTTTTTTTAGCGATCGTCAAAACAAAGTATGGTAGCTATCGCGAATCCAGTGACGATGTTTCTATGAATGTATTTTATAACAACATGCAGCCCTCGAAACATCAAAATCACTTATATGCATACAAGCTTACTAGTCGCTCTCAAGCTTGATATAGCGTAAGTTGACAAGTTTTTATTTTTGTGCTGTAGGGATTTTTCAGGTACTTAACAAGAGTACTTACTTGATTTGACAGAATTGCCTTTTTGTGTACTCAAGGAAAACTTTAAGTAAAAAGTTTGGAAACGGTACTTGCTGTAATTACGTTTTAGAGGCTTTATAAGGAATAGGTAAGTAAAAATTAAAATTGTTTATTTTGTAAAACGCTAGAAAGCTTACAGGAAAAAGCGATAATTTGCGAGCAATAATCTTTATAACAAAGACCACTGCTTCGAGACATGTTATAACCATAGTTTTTAGCGAATTCTTCCTCTACCCCTTGTTCGCATGCCCAGTAATGGGCATCCCAGGCACTATCGTCAACGACATAAGCACCGTAATTTTTTAAAGTGTCAAAAAGCTTTTTTCCTGCGGTCGTTTCTAAGCCCAGACTTTCAGCAGTGAGATCCGAAGGAATAGCCAGTAGCGCACCCATCTCCAATTCTGGGTTAATACCTCTGTAAGTATCGGCAGCATAGTTATCCGCGCGATCGGCAGGCCAACGATAGCCTGGTGTCTCATCATGATTATATGCCAGATATTTGTTACTCCAAATATTGACTTTGAGGGCGTGCTGAATTGGTGTATCACCGATTAATTCGCCTTTACGAATCGAACCGCCAATCGAAGATAGTCCCGATCCACCATGTCCGCCATAAATACCCATTTCAGTGATATCTTGGTCGGGGGCGCGCCATCCGTACATATCTCCACCGACAGTCGGACGGGCTAGTGGGTTTAGTTGAACGATAGTATGACCGTCAGGCATTAAAAACGCGGATGCATTGTTAGGCGTTTCATTTGGCTTACAATCTTCAACGATTAAGTAATCGGAAATTGGAAGGTTAAGCCCTTGATATTGTCCACCCGATCGCGATCGCTCTGTCCAAGAATAGGGAGCATAAACTGGACGCTGTGGATCGTTAGAGTTGAGCTGATAAAAAAGCTCTTTGTCAACTCCAACCCAACCAGCTTTCCCAATATTAGCAGGAATATAATGAGCGTTAGAACCAATCGGCATATTCCAGATGCTGTAGCGATCGAATGGCTGAAGCCACGTTTCACAGATTGCTTGCGTATGGGTCATGTGTAAAACTTATAAAACTACTCGAAAGAAAATAAAAGATTAAAGTCGTCTCTTGTAAGTAGTATATATGCAAGCAAAAATACTCAGATGTCGGCAAATAAATTCCTGTAATCTACTGTTAGTAATCGATCTCGTCTCGACAAAATCAAAATTTTTGAAGATATTACCAAACTTTTTAAGTTATTAAGAGATTTTTCAGAAATTAAGTAAACTCGTAAACTACCTCACGCGTTATTCAAGCGATCGACAATTGCTGTTGATTGAGATAATAATATTGACCGCGTTTTGCCATCAATTCTTCATGAGTTCCACTTTCAACGAGAATACCTTTGTCTAATACCAAAATTAAATCGGCTTTGCGTACAGTCGAGAGACGATGGGCGATAATCAAAGTAGTTTGACTTTTGAGGATAGTATTTAAATTATTTTGAATAATGCGTTCCGATTCGGCATCGAGGTTACTGGTAGCTTCGTCTAAAACCAGCAAGCGAGGATTCCCCAAAAGTGCGCGTGCGATCGCCAAACGCTGACGCTGTCCTCCCGATAGCCTTCCCCCACCCTCACCGATGTGGGTATCGTATTTAAGAGGCATTGTATCGATAAATAGATTTGCTCCTGCGAGTCTAGCGGCTTCTTCAACTTCCTCGTCAGTTGCATCGGGATGACCGACAGTCAAATTTTCGCGAATTGTCCCGCCAAACAAAAACGTATCTTGATCGACGACACCGATTTGCTGCCTGAGCGATCGCAAAGAAATACCAGTTATATCCCGACCATCCACAAAAATTTTTCCTTCTGTAGGAGCATAAAGACCTAAAATTAATTTAGAAATGGTAGTCTTGCCCGAACCACTGCGACCGACCAAAGCTACAGTTTGTCCCGGTTGAATTTCAAAACTGATATTTTCTAAAACATTGCGATCGCCTTCGGAGGCGTAACGAAAAGAGACTTTCTCAAAACTAATTCGACCGCGAATTGTTGGTAAAGAAGGACGAGCTAATATTTGCTGGTTTTCTTCTGGTTCGGTATCGATGACATCGTTAATTCTTTCGAGAGCAATAACGATTTCTTGAAATTCATTCCACAGATCTGCCAATCTAATCAACGGACTGATAACGTTGCCCAAAAGCATATTAAAAGCAATTAATTGTCCGATACTCAATTGACCTTGAATTACCTGCCAAGCGCCATATAATAATAAAGCTCTACCAAAAATCATTTCTACTAGCGAAGCAGCTAAATTTAAACGCTCGCCAATAATTTGCCCTTCCAAATTAACTTTAACCGATTTGTTAAACAGCTCTTCCCAATGCCATCTAACACTTCGTTCCAATCCCATCGATTTGATCGTATTAATCCCTGTCAGTACCTCAATTAAATAACTTTCTTCTTTGGTTTTGGCTTTAAAAATTTCTCTGGAAACTCTTTGTAGAAACGGCGTAGCAAAGAGCGCCAAGAAAAGAAAGAAGGGAAAAATCGTTACTGATAGCAGCGCCAATTGCCAACTATACCAAAACATAAAACCGACATAGATAAACACCGTCATCAAGTCGAGGACGAGAATCAAGG
Organism: Xenococcaceae cyanobacterium; assembly: GCA_051657945.1. GTDB lineage: Bacteria > Cyanobacteriota > Cyanobacteriia > Cyanobacteriales > Xenococcaceae > CAZJTL01. Next base: position 22,462 of record JBOFLQ010000067.1, read on the forward strand.
CACTTCCCGTTAAAAATCGTCTAATTTTCCGATTTTCGTCGATTCTAGAGGTGATATCGCCAACAAAGCGCGATTCAAAGTAAGATAATGGCAAGCGCAGAGTATGATTGACAAACCCCACGATCATTGATAAATCTACCCTGTTAGCAGTATGAAAAATCAGATAGCGGCGCAGACTGGTCATAATCACCTGAAACAGGCTAAAGATTAATAAACCCAAGCCGATCGCCGTCAAAGTTACCGTGCTGCGCTGTACGACAACACGGTCTAAAAGCAATTGTGTAAAGACAGGTGTAACCAAGCCAAACAACTGAATTGCCAACGAAGCCAAAAAAATTTCAAGCAGTAAAAACCAGTGAGGTTTGATTAGCTCAAAAAATGCCCAAAGATTACCTTTTGCTTCGGGAGTCTCTTTAAGCAATGCTGTTGGTTGAATTAATAAAGTGTATCCCTTCCAATGGGCGAGAAACTCTCGATGGCTAAGCACCCGCCTACCGATCGCGGGATCGGAAACGATGACGCGATCGCGCGTGACTTTGTAGACAACTATGTAGTGTTTGCCTTCCCAATGGACGATCGCGGGGGCTTTATGTTTGCTCAAACCGTCGAGGGTAGCTTGGACCGGTCTAGTGGAAAAACCGACGCTCTCAGCAGCATTAATTAAGCCTTGTAGTGTCGAACCATCGCGATTGACATTAGCAAGACTGCGTAATTCATTAATGCTAAAATTCTTACCCCAATAACGACCGAGCATTACCAAACAGGCTATACCGCAGTCATTAGAGCTATGTTGTTCGTAAAAAGGATAGCTTCCAGTTATTTGTTGCCAAAATTGACCAAATTTGAGGTTTGGGCTGGGAAAATAAACGTTATTTTGCTCTTTTTTGGAACTAGATGTTTTTGTTGTCTGTTTCCGAGTCGATCGCAGCGGTTGACGTTGAGTTGGTTCGATCGCGACAACTTCTACAGCAGAAGTAACTGTTGCGTTTTCAGTTTCTAAAATTCCCTTGCGATCGCTCCTGAGACTGTAAAGTTGAGTTGGTTGTGTTACTCGCCAAGTGCCGTCATGAGGTAACTCGGAGAAGTTGTAAATATTACCTGGGGCGAGTTTTTGTCCTGAAGAGTGTTGTAGTTCGCCTTGACGTAACAACCAGAGTTGTTGACCTTGTAGCAACGTTTCAGGTAGCCTTCCCAAAGTAATATCGTATTCTTCTAGCAGAGGTAGCAAATTTAGTAAATTCTGTCGGGAAATATTTTGCTGGCTTGCTGCTTGAAAGTGGATGACTAAGAGATCTTTTAATTTGGCTCGATTGTAAAGATGTTCTCGAATTTGAGGATGGCGATCGCTGAGAGTTTCTAAAAAATTGCCTTCCAGATAACCTAGTTGAAGATTGACAGATGCTCTAATTGCGTAAGGATAAAATGACTCGTTGGGAAATATTGTCAGTTCCCCAAAAGCTTGTCCTCGATCGAGAGACGCAATTAAATTTTCAGACTCATCTAAAAGTCTGACTTTTCCTGCCAGAATCAGAAAAATACCTGGATTGGCTTCTAGCGATCGCCAAAAGAGTTGTCCCGCACTCGGTTCTAAAATTTCTATCTGTTGGGAACAGTTGACAAGTTCTTGTTCTGAAAAATTTGTGCCTAAAACCCGAACTAGTAACTCATCCAAATTTTGTTTAGAAACGACCATTCAATCATTTATCAGTTATCAATCTCATTTGAAGCTTACCATTTATAAAGAGCGCAGAGGGTGATAATCCCCTCTGCGCTCTTTGTTTATTTGTAGACTGTTTCCCGAACAATGAGAATTTTTGCAAGAAGTTTAATGTTGAGAACGATAATAATTAATATTCATCGATCGAGTAATTTCTGGAAACTTTTTTGTCACTCGCTTTAAAAAAAAATATTTTAAACATTTAAAGTTTTTTAGTTTTCGAATAATCCTTGAATTTTTAAAGCTTCCAATAATAGTTCCGAATCTTGTAAATGAGCTTTTCTGGCAATAATCCAATTAATGTCATCGTATGCTAAAGAGTATTGTAAGAGATTGAGATATGCTCTAGACCTTAACAAACGTACTCGGCAAATTTCAGCAAATAAATCTTCAGTTGCTTGTTTATTTAATAAAATATTAAGAGTTTGCGATAGCGTTGAAATAGCTTTTTGCCAAGAAAATTGCTCGATATAAATTAAACTCAAGTAATAATAAGCGACTAAACTATTAGGAAAAATACCAGCTATTTGTTGAAAAGAAGATTCAAATTCGGCATACGATTTTCCTTGGTCTAGTTCTGAAGAAATAATTTTAAAACAATCGTCTGTATTCATAAATGTAAAATCGATCGCCAAAGGTGACAATTAATATACGAGCGATCGTCAATAAATATGCATTAATGTTATTAAAAATCCCCAATCGTCTAAACCTCAAATTGTTTGATTATTTTTAGCACGATCCAACTAAAAATAACTCCTAAAATAGCGATCGGATATAAACCGGTACCCACTGCTACACCTAACGCCGAAGATACCCAAATTGCTGCGGCAGAGGTTAACCCATAAATTCGATCTCTACCATTACCTCGACTTGGTTGACGAAGAATTTCCCCTGCACCTAAAAAACCAATGCCAGTAGCAACTCCCTGAATCGAACCTTGAATACCGCGACTGAGAATTTCAGAATTATTGATGTTTGCTATTCTATTGAGATAAATAGGAATCATCACAAATAAAGCCGAACCAAGACTGACAAGCATATGCGTTCGCAAACCTGCTGGCTTACCTTCTTTTTGTCGATTCCAGCCGATTAAACCGCCAATCAGCAAGGCTAAAAACATCTTGAGCGCGATCGCCAGCCAATCATCGAGGGAGAATGAAGATAAATTAGGCACTACTAGGGATTAGAAGTTAGAAAATTAATAACTGACTCAGCAATTTTATTCTTCTAAATCTTCGAGCGGATCTACCCAAAGCAGTCTTAAAGCCATCAAAGCAAAACCTAAAGCCGCGATCGCCTTAAGCAATCGAGTTGGCAATACTTGCGCTACCGTCCCTCCAGCAATTACGCCCAAAAAACTAGCCAAAATCAAAGCACATACCGAACCCAAAAAAACCGCACGCGGAAATTTAGAACTACCTCCCAGCGCGATCGCCGCCAGTTGGCTTTTATCGCCAATTTCCGCTAAAAATACAGTTATATAACTCAATCCAAACAGTTTCCAATCCACTAGTCGCTTTGCTCCAATTTAAAATTACCAATTATCAACTAACTACATCTCCCAGTAACCAACCCGTGATGAAGAGTAAAAGTACTGCTACTGCAAGATTGAGAGTTTTGGGAGATAATTTTTTGGATAGCCAGTAGCCGATCGCTACTCCTAACAAGCTAGTCGAGATTAAGGCTGCTGCTGCTCCTGCAAAAACTAGCCAAGGAGATTGCGATTCCGCACTCATTAGTAATGTTACCAGTTGTGTTTTATCTCCCATTTCCGCCAAAAAAATTGTCAGAAATGTAGAACTAAAAACTGTCCAAAAGTTCCAAGTTTTGGTTTGTTTTGTTTTGTGTTCTGAATCTTCGATCGCTATGTTGGATTTGTCCTCAATTGAGTTAACGTTCTTTAATTCGCCAGAAGATTGCGCGTTTAGTGTCTCCATCAAGTTTTTGTCTGCCTATGCTACAAGCTATTAAATTAACCATCGGCGAGAGAATATTTGTATTTAGTTATTGATTATTTACTATTCCCTATTGCCTATTCCCTTTAGTTTATCTCGATTGTTTTTCATTTTTTTATCATAAAGTATCCATTAATATCAATTGAGATTATATTATTGAATATTAAATAAAAAAAATGATGGGAACACATTATTCGGGAACGGAAACAGAAGTTCGCGCGCTGAATGCATTTATTAAACTAATTCGAGCGGCAGAATCTGTCTCTGGGCGAGTTAATCGGCATTTAGATGAAGTTAACCTGACGGTAAGTCAATTCGGCGTGTTAGAAGCGTTGCTACATTTAGGGCCGATGTGTCAAAAAGATTTAGCCCAAAGACTGCTCAAAACAGGCGGAAATCTTACCCTGGTAATTGATAATTTAGAAAAGCGACAACTGGTAAAAAGAGAGAGAGATTCAAGCGATCGCCGCCAAATTTACGTTCACTTGACGCGATCGGGAGAAGAGTTAATTAATAATATTTTTCCACGTCACGTTGCGGCGGTGGTAAAAGATTTGAAAATTTTGAATCCCCTCGAGCAAGAACAGCTCGATCGCTTATGTCGGAAATTGGGACAGCAAGAAAGGGATTAGGGATTAGGGATTAGGGATTAGGGATTAGGGATTAGGGATTAGGGATTAGGGATTAGGGATTAGTTTGCTTTGATGTTTGACTATTGACAATAAAATAATTCAATATTAAACTATCTAATATGGAAGGTTAAACATTTCAAATACCTTCTAAAGGAACGAATGTTAACTATAAGACCTGCTGGCGATCGCGGACATGCCTACCATGGCTGGCTCGACAGTTATCACACATTTTCCTTCGCCAATTATTACGACCCCAAGCATATGGGTTTTCGCGACTTGCGAGTTATTAATGAAGATCGAGTTGCCCCTGGTATGGGCTTTGGTAGGCATAGTCATCGCGACATGGAAATTATCACCTTTGTCTTAGAAGGTGCAGTCGAACATAAAGACAGTATTGGTAATATTGGGACGATTAAGCCTGGGGAAGTACAACGCATGAGTGCAGGAACGGGCATTCAACACAGCGAGTACAATCCTTCGGATCGAGATTTCACCCACTTATTACAAATTTGGATCTTGCCCGATCGCCAAGGAATAGAACCAAGTTACGAACAAGTTGCTTTCCCACTAAAAGAAAGACTCGGCAAACTGCGTTTAATTGCCTCTCCAGACGGACGCGATGGCGCAGTGACGATTCATCAGAATGTAGAGTTATATACGGCTGTTCTCGAACCTGGTAATGAGGTTTCGTATGTATTGAAACCCGATCGTCATGCGTGGCTGCAAGTTACTAAAGGCGAAGTTACTGTCAACAGTCATAATCTTAAAGCTGGTGATGGCGTTGCGATCTGCCGTAGGCAGTGCTACGCAATCGCACTAGAGAAAGAACTAACAGCGATCGCAAATACCGAGGCAGAAATTTTACTGTTCGATCTTGCTTAAAACAGGGAATAGGGAACAGGGAATGGGCAAAAGATAATAACTTTTGACTTTTCTAATCCCTAACTCCTAATCTCTAGCCCCTAGCCCCTAACCCCTAACCCCTATCCCCTATCCCCTATCCCCTATCCCCTGATAACACTTCATCTCTTCGCTAGCATCGCCATATACGGCGCTAATTTGCTGTTCGCAACATTCGATCGCGAAGTCATTAAATTCTTCTGGTTCGATACCAAACATATTTTCAAACGTTTCTGGCAGTACACGACAAAAGCGAGGGCGTTCTTGATAAATTTTACATTTACGAGTATCGCGATCGTAGTTGATACACCATCCATCTTCGCCGACCATACTCAGATAGAGCTTTAATTCTTCTGGTGATAAATATTCTTCTAATTCCGGTCGTTCGGAGGGATCGAGATGGCAGCAAGCACCGCAGTTATTAACACATTGCCAAGTTGGCATAAATTTTCTTAGTTAATAAAAGTTTATGTATTTTTGTGTCTTTAATGAAAAAGAACAAAAATTTCTTGGGTATTATATACAATTATCTTCTGTATTTAGTTATTTATCCGAGCGGGTATATTTTAGGAGCAAAGATGGATTTTATTACAAACTTTTTCGGCGCTATTGATTTTAACGTAATTTTTCAGTTGACTTTCGTGGCTTTGATTATGATTTCTGGCCCTGTAGTTATCTTTCTGTTGGCACTTCGCGGCGGCGATCTCTAACAATTTTAGATATAACATTTTAGTCGAGCCGCGCTCAAATTTTTGGTAGCGCGGCTTTCAAGCATTTTTTGGTAAGGAGCGAATTGCTTTTCTTATTGCAAGAGTGTTTATTTCCTAGTTTTTATTCCCTGCTTTAAAAAAAATACCAATAAAAATAAATTAGTAACTACTAAGACGATCGCCGCACCTGAAGGCACGTTTAAATAATAGCTAATATATATTCCCATGACACTGCTAATTACGCCAAAAATCGAACCTAAAAACATCATTTGATGCAATTCTTTGACTAGTAAATAAGCAGCAATACCAGGGGCGATTAAAAGTGAAACTACTAGTACGACTCCTACGGCTTGCATACTAGCAATAATAGTTAAAGTAATTGCGGAAATCAAACCAAAATGCATTAAATCGATCGGCAATCCAATCGCTTTTGCGCCCAAAGGATTAAATGTATAAAATAAAAGTTCTTTATAAAAAATTTTAATAAAAACTAAAACTAAAATTGTAATGAGAGCAGTTCTAACTACATCAGAGCTAGTTATACCTAAAATATCACCAAACAAAAAACTATGTAAGTCAAGTTTACTTTTTAATAAAGTAATTAGCATTATTCCTAATGCTAAAAAACCAGAAAAAACTAATGCCATTGCCGCATCAACTTTGACGCGAGATTGCGACTGAATCCAGGCAATTACGATTGTACTAAGCGTTCCAGAGATAAAAGCACCAAAAAAAAGATCGATACCAAAATAAAAAGCGATCGCCAATCCTGGTAAAACAGCATGAGCAATTACATCCCCTAATAAACCCATGCGTTGAACAATTAAATAACTTCCCGTCGTCGCACAAAGAATTCCTAACAAAATTGCCATAATAATTGCATTTCGCATGAACTCAAAAGTTAGAGGTTCGAGGAAGAAATTGAGCATTCAATAGGGGATAGGGGATAGGGAGTAATGAGTAATGAGTAATGAGTAATGAGTAATGAGTAATGAATTTTTTACGTCACGACTTCTGACTGGTCACTGAGCTTGTCGAAGTGCTGACTTCTGACTTTGTCCGATGCTCGATGCCCGATGCCCTATGAAAAAATAAAAACTAATTAACGTTGAATTAAAATAACATTATCACCATAGGCTTTTTTAAGGTTTTCGTTGGTAATAACTTCCGATCGCGAACCAGTAGCAATTAGTTGTTTGTTAATCAATAAAAAGCGATCGTACTGTCTTGATGCTTCAACTAGTTCGTGTCCGATGATTAATAAAGTTTTACCTGCGGATTTTAATTCATCAAATATTTCAAAAATTATTTTTTCGGTTTTCTTATCGACACCGACAAAAGGTTCGTCAAAGAAAAATAATTCAGCTTCTTGGGCGATCGCTTGTGCTAAAAATACTCTTTGCTGCTGCCCTCCAGATAATTCGCCAATTTGACGGTTTCTTAATTCCCAAATTCCCACTCTTTCTAATGCCAATCGCACGATTTCTTTCGATTGACGCGAAGGCGATCGAAACCATCCCGTGTGACGAGTGCGCGCCATCATTACTACGCTACGAACTGTGATGGGATAATCCCAATCGATTTGCGATCGCTGTGGTACATAAGCTACTTGCGATAACTGCTTGGCAAGTGGACGATCGCAATATCTTACTATGCCACTTTCAACTGGAATCAAACCCAACATTGCCTTAATTGTGGTGCTTTTTCCTGCCCCGTTCGGACCAATAATTCCCACAATTTGCCCAGATTCTAAACTAAAGCTGACATCTTCAACAGCAGCAATCCCCCGATAGTTGACAGCTAAGTGCTGAACCTCTAACATTTACATCTTACATAGAATGATAATCATTATTGTATCAGGGAACAGGGAATAGAAATAGAAAATGATAAATAACAATTTTTTTTTCAAATGCTTTGCGGGTTTGTTTTTACCGATCGGTTTGTTTGGGTGTCAATCTGCCCCAACCACATCGCCAGAAACTAACTCTACATCGAGTAGCGATCGCCCTTTAGTTGTGGCTACAACTAGCGTTATTTGCGATTTAAGCCGACAGGTTGCAGCAGATAGTATCGATCTTAAATGTTTAGTTGCACCGGGGGAAGATCCTCACGTCTATCAACCCAAACCAGAAGATAGAAAAGCGATCGATACGGCTAAATTAATTTTGTATGCGGGATATAATTTCGATGCGAGTTTGATTAAATTAATTAAAGCATCTAGTAACAGCGCGCCGAAGGTAGCAGTTCATGAACTAGCAGTACCCAAACCATTAATGGGAGAGGAACACGAACATACCGCAGCAGAAAAACACGGTGAAGGCGAAGAACACGAACATACCGCAGCAGAAAAACACGGTGAAGGCGAACAAACTGCCGATCCTCATGTTTGGCACGATGTGAAAAATGGTATTGCGATGGTTCGTACGATCGCCAATTCTTTGAGCAAAATAGAAGCAAACAATGCGGCTGTTTACGATCGCAATGCCAAAAAAATTACCGACGAATTAATTCAATTAGACAGTTGGATTAGGTCAAAAATTACTACCATTCCAGTCGATCGGCGTAAATTAGTGACAACCCATGACGCACTCGGTTACTACGTTAAAGCTTACGGTCTAGATTTTCAAGGTGCATTAGAAGGATTGAGTACCGAAGCAGCGCCAACAGCAGCTAGAGTAAGCGAGTTAGTCAAAGATATCCAACAAACAGGCGTACCGACAATTTATGCTGAAACGAGCAATAATTCTCAGTTAATCGAAACAGTAGCTAAAGAAGCTAGGGTAAAAGTTTCCGATCGAGAATTATATACCGATGGATTGGGCGAAAAAGGCAGTGAAGCCGATACATATCAAAAAATGATGATTGCTAATACAAGGGCGATCGTCGAAGGTTTGGGAGGAAAATATACTCCATTTGAGGCGAAAAATAAGGAGTAACAAACATTTAACAATAGTGCTGACGATCGAGATTCGCGATCGAATTGATTCGAACGGGCTGTGCACTGAAGCGATCGATAAAACAAAAACTCAACATTCCGATCGCTCAGTTCTTTTCACTACACTATAAGTAACAATCAATTTAATAAGTATCATGTCTTATCCACCTGCGCCATGGAATCTTAAAGGTTTTGCGGTTGTAACTTTGAACTTAATCGATCTCGATCGCGCTCGTAGTTTCGTTCCTGCTGGGTTAGAAATTGTTTCGGTACTGCCTGGAAAAACTTTAGGTAGCGTTTATATATCCTCGTATCAATCGGGATCTGTTCTCGAATATAACGAGTTAATTATTGCTGCTGCTTTAGTACGCAATCGCTCCAAGAAAGTTGGTAGTTGGATTTCGCATATTTATGTCGATAATTCCGATTCTGTCGCTGGAGGACGAGAAATTTGGGGTTTGCCTAAAGAAATGGCTGAATTTAGTTGGCAAGATAATAGCGTCACCGTTCGTCAAGAAAATCGTCATCTATGCAGTTTGAATTATCGACAAAACTTTTTAAGTTTTTTGAGTTTACCTCAGAAATTATCTGGTAATTCTTTTGGTGGATTGGGTTCTGATTTACTTTGGTTTCAAGCAAATTTTGAAGCTAAAGTTAATTTAATATCGACTAATTTAGAAATACCACCAGATAGTCCTTTTGCTAATTTACATTTGACACAACCGTTTTTGAGTGCAGATTTAAAAGAACTAAATTTATTAGCTGGAATCCCAGAAAATATTGGTGAAAAATCTCCGAGTTATGTAGCTAATTAATAATCATCGATCGAAATTAATTTTAACTGTAGCTCGAACTATAAAAATTATGAAAATAAAACATGCAATTAATATCCATAAATTTCTCACTTTTTTAGTTATTTTTGGATTGATGGCAGCATATAACAACTATTCGATCGCTGCTTGGATTTATCTCGCTCTCCACGGTACTTATGGAATTATGTGGCTGATTAAAGACCGCATTTATCCAGACAAACAATGGGAACAAGAAATGCCGAGCGCTACAGTTGTGGTAACATTTCTTTTATTAGGTTTATATTGGGTAGCTCCTTTCCTTCTCATTAGTAGTGGCATAGAAGTTGCTTCGCCCATTGTTGCTGCGGCAGTTTCCATTAATCTTTTTGGCGTTTTACTGCACTACACTAGCGACGCACAAAAACACTTTACACTTAAATATAAACCTGGATTGATAACCGAAGGTTTTTTTGCTCGTTGTCGCAATACCAATTACTTGGGCGAAATTTTAATCTATTTAAGTTTTGCTCTCTTAGCGCAGCATTGGTTACCCTTTGTTATTTTGGGTGGCTTTGTGGCGACGGTATTCGTTCCCAATATGCTGAAAAAAGATAAATCTCTGTCTCGCTACCCAGAATTTGAGGAATATAAAATGAATTCTGGGTTATTGATTCCCAAGCTTTTTACGAGCAAATCTTCCGAGCCAGAAACTATTGCTAATTAATTATCGATCTCAATCAAGCACATCTTTATAATGAATTGTTCGACTTCAAACATTTAGATGCACGACCGAGATTACTGGTTTCGATCGCGATCGCTGGACTGACATATATTTTATTGCCCTATTCGATTAAACCCATCACGCGCTCGATCGGTGCTTGGGATGCTGGTGCTATTTGCTTTCTTAGCTTGGCTGGGATAATGATGAATAAAGCTACTCCCATGAAAATGAGACGTAGCGCTCAACGCGAAGACGAAAGTCGTCTGGCGATCTTCATTGCCGTGGTTGCTTCTGCTTGCATTAGTCTTCTGGCAATAATTTTCCTATTTAAAAACAGTAACGGTCTCGCTCAATGGTTGCTGACACTACATATAACTCTAGCGCTAATAACAATCGTCGTATCTTGGTTGCTAACGCATACGATGTTTGCTTTACACTACGCTCATCTTTACTATCGAAATGACAGTAAAAGTGTAGATAAAGTTGAATTCGGAGGTCTAGATTTTCCCCAAGAAAAACAACCCAACTATTGGGATTTTCTTTATTTCTCATTTGGCATTGGCATGACTTGTCAAGTTGCTGACGTACAAATCACTTCGCAATCGCTTAGAAAACTAACTTTAGTTCATAGCGTTTTAACTTTTTTCTTTAATACAATTATTCTGGCGTTAAGTATTAATATCCTCGCAGGATCTCTTTAACAGCAATAGATAATTAATATGTAATATGTAAATAGTTACTATATTCAATAATTGGAGCTGATTGACAATGAATTTACAATTAAAAGTCTCTAGCATAGTTTGTTCTGGTTGCATCGATACCATAACTAAAGCCGTTAAAGATGTCGATCCAGACGCGATCGTCGATGCCGATACCCAAACCAAGCTAGTCAAAATCGAAACTAACAAACCATCTGAAGCGATCGAACAGGCGATCGTTGCTGTCGGTCATCAAATAAGCTGAAAGTAAGAAAAGCCTCTGCTCCATTACATACTGTTCCCTATTTCCTATTTACTATTTCCAAGAAATTTGTTGATTTACAGTTTCATCACAAAATCTCGATGGAATCTTTAAATAAAAACAAGGCAATTTTTGTCAAAATACTAATGGCGTAAAAAGTACTAAAATTAATTCAATTGGTAAAGATTAATAAAAAGTGTTCTTTGACTGAATACAAATAAAATTTTTAATAATTGAACTTACAAAAGCTCGAGCGACTACAAATAAAAAAAGTAATTTTCGAGTTTAATTGGCATGAAAAATTGAGCTTACTTGACAGCAAAACAATCTTAGTTTTTGCCAACTCATGAGGCAACGTTATTTGAATTTCAACAGTATTAACTAAGGATTAATTTCATGCCTCGTCGCAATTTCTTACCAGCAACTATTCTCAGTCTATCTATACTATCAATGGTTGTCTTTGGATTGATAGGAGTGGGGCGAGTTGGTCAAGGTTTTGCTGATGTGAGATATTTTTATTTTGCTGCCAAAACTTGGTTTTTAGGTTTGAATGCATACGATCTCGAAGTGCTGAGGACGATCGCCAAAGCAAACGATGTCGGCGATATCAATAGCTACGCCTATCCTCCTCAAAGTTTCGCTTTAGGATTGCTGTTGATTCCTTTTAATTATGTTAATGCCGAAAAAGTTATTTGCGCCTTAAATATATTTTCAGTATTCGTTCTTGCTTTTTGGGGAGTAAAAATATTGCAAAAGCGAGAAACTGCCGAACGAGTAAAACCTTCAAAAATAGCTACATGGTTAATTCCAGCAATAGCGATCGGCAATCCTTTTACAGCTAGCGTCCTCTGGACGGCGCAAACATCCCTAATCGTCAGTGCTGCTTTAATTTCGGGTTGGCAACTCGTCGAACGGGGTATGTGGATTGTCGGCGGTATACTACTTGGTTTTGCTACCTTAAAACCGCAGCTAGCATTCTTTCCAATTTTATGGTTGATTTTGCAGCGTCGTTGGCGAGTTTTGCTGGTTACGGGCGCTAGTATCATCGTTTTCGCGGCAGTACCCATCCGCATCACCGGATTTGTGGAAACATTTCGGGATTGGTTGGTAGCGATCGAGACTTATCAAGGCGAGCAAGCTAACTTAGTTGGCAATCAATACGTTATCGGGATTAAAAGTATTTTAACTGCTTCTGGACTTTCCATTCCCAGTGCGGTAACTAATGTTTCGATCGCATTGGTAACTATTATTTGTTTGTGGGGATTGCACCGTTACATTAAAAATAACGACGATTTGCTAAGTATCTTGTTGAGTATGGGAATTTTGGCGATTTATGCTCGCGATTATGATTTAGTTATTTTAGTGCCGCTTCTCTCTTCTTTATGGTGGCATTTGCGCGATCGCCCATCTGGACAAAAGATTGCCTTAATCATGGGGATGGCGTTATTCGTTCCGCAAAGAATTATCGGAATTTTGGAAATCCCTTTATTGTTGCACTGGCGAACACTTATCGTTTTAGGATTAACAGTTTGGTTATTTCTTTTGGGAAGACAAAAAGACTATTACAAATCTTTGTCGATCGAATAAAAGTTGTTGTCAGCCCACTTAATCAGACTGATTCGGTTATACTTTTAGGAATCTCCTGACTGTAATGGAAACCGATGATACTTCCCAATCTGGCTCGAAATGCCATTCAATGGTTGTTCGACAGTCCGCAAAGAGCTTTAGAAAGAGCATTTGCAGCAGCCTTAAAGATTAGCGAGATCGAACAAAGTTATTTCCAAGGGCAAAAAGTATCGAGAACGGCTACTGTTTATTCTAATAATACCTACGCTTATTTTCGAGGAGAAGTAAATCGCAATTTGCTAGCGATTCGGCTCGGGTTGGCAGAATTTAAAACAAGTCGTTTCTTTTTAAGTTTATCTGAGAGCGCGTCCAATCAAAACATCGTCACCAATAATTCTAGTTTAGTATATACCAATGCTTCCGAACGACAAAATTCTTTGTCGGCGATCGAGAAGCTTAAATTTATTGACGAAATTATCGATCGCTATCAAAATCTTAGCGAACTATCTGAAACATCGAACAATTTTGTTGTCAACGGCAGTATCGATCGCACCGTACCCAACGTTCGGGATCGATTATATTTAGAAACTAATAGTAATAGCGATCGAGTTTCGGTATCGGATTCGACTAATATTTTACCACGTTCGTTATTAAAAGCAGTCGATAAAATTGGACGAGATGTTAATGCTTCATCAACAGAAATAGAGACAGAAGTTTTAAATAAATATCGAAATTCTCGTCAAAAAACAGTTGTTTCAATTCGATTTTTATTGTTGTTAATTTTAATTCCTTTGATTACTCATCAACTTAGTAAAACTTTAATCGTCTCTCCTCTAGTAAAAAACTATTTTCAAGACCGTCAAGACTTGATTTTTTTAAATCAAACTTTTGAAGAAGAAGCTTTAAACGATTTGCACAAGTTTGCGGAAAATCTTCGCTTTCAAAGTTTACTGGGAACAGCGCCAGAATTAACTCAAACAAAAATAGACGTAGAAGTTAAAGAAAAAGCCAGCGAAATAGCAGAGGAGTATCGTTGGCTAGGACTTAATGCGATCGGTAATATTTTTGCTGACTTTTTCTCGTTAATTGTTTTTGGCATATTCATTTATAAAAGCCAAACTGAAATTGCGATCGTCAAATCTTTTTTTGATGAACTTTTTTACAGTCTTAGCGATTCTGCCAAAGCTTTTTTAATTATTCTTATTTCCGATACATTTGTCGGCTTTCATTCGCCTCACGGTTGGGAAATCATTCTTGAAGGCATAGCCAAACATTTGGGAGTTCCAGAAAATAAAGCTTTTAATGGTTTGTTTATTTCTACTTTTCCCGTCATTTTAGACACCATACTAAAGTACTGGATTTTTCGCTATCTCAATCGCTTGTCTCCCTCTGCTGTTGTTACTTATAAAAATATGAATGAGTAAATTAGTATCTTAGAATATGATTAACTTATTTTTTTTCATAATTAGAGACACAATTAACGCAGCAGTTCTAAAAACCAATCCTAAATTTAAATCTAAAAATAAATTAAGATAATAAACCAAAAATATAAAACCAAACTTGAATTAAAAGAACCGTAATAATTAAATTAAGAAAAATCATCATGTTAATAGCCCTAAACTCTAGATTTTATTAAATTGAATTACCAGCTTATTAAGGTAACTATTTTTCAATACGAATAATTTCTAGAGTTTATGCAAAAAAAGGGAGTAGCGGCGCTCAGTAATCGGAGGAAACCTCCGATTCCGCGCCTTGGGAGTTGGGAGTTTTGAAGTAGCAAGTGTGCCGCGTTACTTTTAAATGAGTGACTTTTTCCCTAACCCCTATCCCCTATCCCCTATAATCCTAGCCTTCAACAAACTTCATCGCTACGCCATTCATACAATAGCGTTTTCCAGTTGGTTTTGGGCCATCATTAAAAACGTGACCGAGATGACCGCCGCAACGACTACAATGTACTTCTACTCTAGTCATAAAAAACGTCTTATCTACAGAAGTCTCGATCGCGTCAGAAATCGGTTCGTAAAAACTCGGCCACCCCGTACCGCTATTAAATTTAGTATCTGAGGTAAACACGGGTAAATCGCAACCAGCACAAACAAAAGTTCCTTTACCGTATTGTTTGTCGAGAGGACTCGTTCCGGCGCGTTCAGTTCCATGTTTACGCAGCACATTAAACTGTTCGGGTGTAAGAGTTTCGCGCCATTCTTGTTCGGTTTTACTGACTTCGAAATTGGTTTTATTATCTTTAGCAGTAGTCATTAGGATCGATCTCCAAAATAAAGATGGTGTTAGCCATGCTGCACTCAGCATGACAGAACTAGATTTTAAAAAGGTTCTTTTTTTCATGTTTTCTTACTGTAACGATTATTTAGCTATCGATCGAGTGTGTTAATCCGAATCTACACTAATAAATCGATCGAGTTGAAAAACATTTTTTCTGCCGAAACTGAATATTTTTAATAGCCAGGGAAGTTTTTGTCGAGAAATTCGATCGAAACCAAGTTGAGTATAGAAGTTGAGGCGATCGCTAATGACGTAAAAAGGTGCATTAACATCTGCGTCTGTGAAAGTGTGCGACATAGAGATGTGCCAGTGAAAAGCATTTTTGAGAGTGAGGTTGAATTATTGCTATGGCAACAATTTTGTTTTCGATCTCGGCAATCCAAGTTTTGTAGAGCCAAATTCTTAAAAGAATTATTGGTGGTATGCCTAAAAAAAATCCTAAATAAAGAAGCAACCAACTAAAGAAAAATATTGTCAGAAATAATAACGGTATTACATTGTCCCTAAAGTCTGCACAAATCAATACTGGCAAGCAGATCGAAAAAAATAGAGTCAAATATATGCAACCTAAAGGCAGTCCTTCCCAATAAAGCTGTCCAGAAATTTGCCAGTAATCGCTTCTCAAAAAATCTTTGAATGTAGACTGACGAATAGTGTAATTTTGGTTTTGAGAAAATTGATGCATGGGTATGGCGATCGCGGGCGATCGATCTAGCTATATAACTCGAACATTCCCCAAGTTTTGTAGACGGCGATCGCCCTGAAAAATTTTATGCTCGCGATCGCGATCGAGAACTAATTTTTTTCCTGCTATTCCAATTGCGTGAAGCGAAGCTATCGGATAGGAAATCGCATTATTCTTTTGGCTCGACTTGTTTTTATTTCTTCTATTACTGTCGTAGGTTAAGAGTCTATATTGGAGTCGTTATGAGTTCGTTTTAATAACTATTGCGCTCGGGGAATTGTTTTTTCATGGAAGCGAGCATTATTCTTTGGCTCGACTTGTTTCTATTTCCTCCATTACTATCATGGGTTAAGAGTCTATATTGGAGTCGTTATGAGTTCACTATAAAACTATTGCGCTCGGGGAATTGTTTTTTCACAAAAGCGTGAAGCGAAGCTATCTCGTAGAGAATC
>JBOFLQ010000068.1:0-3296 GCA_051657945.1 Xenococcaceae cyanobacterium
CTTTTGTTTGGCGCTCCGAGCGAGAATTAGATGTAGAGGCTACAGGAGAAGAAACTTCCTCTATTGGTAATTCCGTTTTTTTTGCTCTATGAGTGTTTATCGACACCACCGACGGAGATTCTTCACTTTGGCGATCGTCAGCCCGATAATTAGATGAAGAGGCTGAAGAAGCCGAAGAAAGGCTAAGATCGTTGGTCATCGCATAAATTCTCTGCACTGTTAATTCGGCTTTCTTTTCTTTATATCCATCTCGCTCGATCGTATTCATCGAAAGACGACCTTCAAGAATGACGCGATCGCCGATTTTGTAGTTTTCATTGATTTCTTTGGCTAAATTTCCCCAGCCAATTACCCGCAAATGAGCCGAAGGTTCATCAGAACGCAACCCAGAAAACTCTACCATCATTATCGACATTTCTAAATTGCTCTCTTGGGTGTAGCGCAATTGTGGATCTTCAAGAAGTCTAGCCATCAAAATACAACTATTCATATCAAAAAAACACTCCTAGCAAGTTCGAGCAAATTGTTGTCTTTATTTTAGTGCATTAGTACTAAATAAAACTAAGGGGTGGGAATTGGGAATTTTCAAATTAGATTTCCCAATTCCAAATTTCCCTGTCAAATTTGAGTACCTTATTTTAGATGCTAACTCTTTCCAATCCTTGCTCTCGATCGATAAATTTTTGTACGCGTAAACGATAGTCTTTGAGCAAGCGATCGACGACCTCGCGATCTTCACTATTAGCATAGATATGCACTAGTGGTTCGCCAGCATCGGGTAAGATTAATACCCAATCGTCATTATGGTGATTGATGATTTTAACGCCATCGATCAGTTCTAGGTTTTCGGTAGGATGAGTTTCGACCAAATAGCGCATCAGCGCGCCTTTAATTTTCCAAGGACAACGCATCGTATACGATTTGTGACAGATACGAGGCAATTCACTGCGAACTTGAGCGAGCGATCGCTCTTGAATTGTCAGCATCTCGATCAGTTTGGCAATGCTAAACATGGCATCAAAACCGGGATGTAATTGCGGGAAGATGAAACCCATTTCACCACTTCCACCCAAAACGACGTTTGGATTTTGCGATGCTTCCATCAAAGCAGTTGGATTAGCTTTGGTACGAATAACTTTGCCATCGTGACGGCGAGCGATTTGTTCGACCGCCGAAGAAGAATTGACAGGAACTACAACAGTACCTCTAGGATGAGCGGTCAAAATCGTATTAACCATTAATGCGGTTAGAGTTTCGCCTTTGATGGGCAAACCAGACTCATCTACCAGATAAAGCTGTTCGCCATTTGCCGAAACCTGCACTCCCATATTAGCTTTAAGTGCTTCAACTACCTGACCGAGTTGAGCTAAAAGTCGATCTCTTTCTGCATTAGAGACGGCTGATTGTTTCAAACTCGCATTGAGAACCACTGCATCACAACCATATTTGGCTAGCATTTGCGGCAAGATTGCCCCTGAGACAGCGTAAACGTAGTCAATTACAATTTTAGAACTACTACTGCGAATTGCTTCGCAATTTAAATGATTTTCAAAGCTTTTGCTGTAATTTTCCAGTACTTCAGAAGGATAGAAAACATTGCCGATTTCTTCAATTTGTACGCGCCTTAAGTCTTCCTTGAAGTAAGTGCCTTCTATTTTCTTTTCTTTTGATTTGGAGATATTGATACCCTGTTTATCAAAAAATTCGATCAAAAGATAATCGGGACGATCTGGATGCAAGCGAACGTGTATTCCTCCAGCCGCATCTAAAATCGTCGTCATCGTCCTTGAAATAGGAATTGCAGTAGCTTCCAAATCTTGAACATCAATTCCCGCTGACATCAAACCCGAAATCAGCGATCGACTGACCATTCGCGAAACACTACGCTGATCGCGAGAAACAAGTACCTGAGTACCTGGTTTGAGGGTCGAACCATAGGATGCACCCAATTTGACGGCAAATTCTGGCGTGATATCGATATTTGCCAGTCCCGATACACCACGCTGACCGAAAAGATTGCGTTGAGCGGTATTTCCCCAAATTAAGTTAATATTTAAAATCGCGCCCGATTCGATACGCTTGTTCGGCCAAACTCTGACGCTAGAATTAATTTGAGCTTCTTCACCCACGGTAGATAAAGGCCCGACTACTGCACCTTCAAGGACTTGAGCGCGGCGATCGACACGAGTTCCTCTTGCGATCGCGCAAGCACGCAGATGAGCTTCATCTCCTATAGTCGCCCCATTCCAAATAATTGGACGTTTTAAATCGGCATCGGCTCCAATCGTAACATTATCACCAATCACCGTTCCAGCTTCAATTTTGGCACGAGGACCAATACGGCAGTTGTTGCCAATTAATACGGGCGTGTCAATTTGAGCAGTTGGATCTATATAGGTATTTTGTCCGATCCAAAGTCCTGGACTTTGTTCTGGATAAGCAAAATCGAGTTTCACTTTGCGATCGAGTCCATCATACTGTGCTTCTCGATAGGCATCTAAATGCCCGACATCGCACCAGTAACAATTTTCGGCGATGTAGCCGTACATTGGTTCTTCTTTTTCCAGCAGCAACGGAAAAAGATCTTTAGAAAAGTCAGATTCCTCGTTAGCTGGTAGATACTGTAAAACTTCTGGTTCGAGAATATATGTACCAGTATTGACGGTATCGGAAAAGATTTCGCTGGTAGAAGGTTTTTCTAAAAAGCGGCTGATGCGTCCCTCGGCATCGGTAATCACTACACCAAATTCGATCGGGTTGGGAACGCGGGTTAACACTAAGGTTGCTTTCGACCGTTTTTGTTTGTGAAACTCGATCGCTGCTGATAAGTCAAAATCAGTGATGCTATCGCCGCTAATCACCAAAAATGTATCGTCGAGTAACTCGGCAATATTTTTAACGCATCCAGCAGTACCTAGGGGTTGATCTTCTTCCACCGCATAGGTCATTTCTACATCAAAGTCACTGCCATCTTGAAAATAATCTCTCATCACATCGGGAAGATAGTGAAGGGTAGCGATTATTTCTCTGATATCATGCCGTTTGAGTAAGTTGATTATATGTTCGGCAATCGGTCGGTTCAAAATGGGAACCATCGGTTTGGGCAGATCGCAAGTCAGAGGTCGTAGTCTAGTACCAGAACCACCAGCCATCAGGACTGCGCGCATAATTCTTCCTCGCTTGTTTTTTTCGTCGAAGGAGAAAATTTTTTCTCCTCTCTTTATCCTCTCTTTATATTGTCTTGATATTTCGTCATTTTTGAGAGAAAGTTTTTGACAGACTTTGACAAATTTAAT
>JBOFLQ010000069.1:0-2532 GCA_051657945.1 Xenococcaceae cyanobacterium
TTTCAAAACAAGGGTTCGATACATAACCGAACACGGTAATAGGTTTTAAGAGTTATCAAAAAACCATTTTGTACTTTGGCTTTAGCGACATTAGTTCGTCTAATTAGATGAGGCTTTGTGTCTTCATCGATACGAAATACTTCTAATAGTCCAGCTATTTCTTCTTGGGGATTACAAGGGCGCATTATTGCTAATATGTCCCCACTAAAAGATAATTCCCCAAAACTATCGATAACTGTAGTCGAACCATTTTTGAGGTTTCGGATCGGTGTTTTGTGCGATCTGTCACGGATACCACCTTGGGGAAAATACCAGTTATGTCCATTAGAACCAACCGCAGCAAATTGTTGAGAAATTGCTACTGTGCTTCCTAAAGCAGTATCTTCGATAGCCAGCTTTAGTGGTTCAACTTGCGGTCGGTCTAGATCGAACAGCCAAGCTCCGCCCGTATTATCAACTGAATAATAACCTACCAAAAGTAAGCTTTCATGAAGAGCAACCATACTGCTATAAGAGCTTTCATTGCTACCCAGGTGCTTTGCCCCCATATCAGGTAAGACAAACTGCTCTATTTTGCCCTGACGAAGTAAATTAAAACGAACTAAATTAGATTCTGGTTCTCTTTGCACCAGTAAATCGATAGGTTGAAGTTCTATGTCTATTTTAAGGTTGATTAAATATCTCCTGTGAGAATATGTCGGAGGTGTTCTGGCTGCTTGAGTTGGAGATAAACCATCTCTTGAAACATCTGGATTTCTGATTCTGGCAGAAATTGTCAAAATATCTTCATCTAAGTCCAGACTACTGCCAAAAATAGAATCTATTCCATCGAAAGCTACATTCACAGGAGGTCGAATTTCTCTAGTTCTACTCCATTTACCAGAATCATCTGGAGTATAAATAATGACTTTTTTTGCACGAGGATCGCCTATTGCTAAATATTTGTCGTTAACAACCACTGAAGAACCAAAAGAATTAGTATCACCTGGTTTGGGTAAAAAGTAGATTCGATTAGGATTAGACATAGTTACTTTTGCTAACAATACTTATTGGTGACAACTTAAGCTTAGAGGATGTCTGAAAAGTAGTAGATCCCCCCTAACCCCCCTTGCTAAGGGGGGAAATTCGGTCTCAACTCCCCTTTGCTAAGGGAGGAAATTCGGTTTTAAGTCCCCTTTGCTAAGGGGGGAAATTCGGTCTCAAGCCCCCTTGCTAAGAGGGGAAATTCGGTCTCAAGTCCCCCTTGCTAAGGGGGATTTAGGGGGATCGAATATAACAAATAAGACTTCTCAGACAACCTCTTAAATCGCTTTTTTCAAAAGAGTTTGAGAACTCGCCTCAAAGAAAAAATCTTCCGAGTTTTTTGGCGATCGGAAATGATTTTGTCCTTCAAGCTTAGTAAAAAAACCTTTCAAAGCGATCGGCAAAATAAATAAAAAAATAGAGACGTATACTACGTCTCTACAATGTAAAAATATCAATTTTGGAACTAATTAAGCTCGATTTCGATTACCACTTGAGTAAATTAAACTGTTCCATATCGGTAGTTTGGCGATTGCGGTAAATTGCTAGAACGATCGCCAAACCGACGGCTGCTTCTGCTGCGGCAACAGTAATCACAAATACGGTAAAAACTTGACCTTTAATGGCGGAAGGATCGAGATAGTTAGAAAATCCCATTAAGTTGAGATTGACGGCATTGAGCATCAACTCGATCGACATTAATACTCTGACTGCATTACGGCTAGTAATTAAACCATAAATACCGATACAAAAAAGAGCGGCAGCCAAGAGTAGAAAATATTGTAATTGCACTTATTTTTATCCTCTCTCAATCTTGATTTTTTCGTAAATGACTAGTCAGAATTTTCTGAAGAATTGCTGCCGATCGATGCTAATTCGCGGGGTCGTTCTGGTAAAGTTAGGCTAGTGGAAATTGTGTCTTGAGACGTTAAAATGTCTGGAATAAAATCACGACGAGCCAAGACGATCGCGCCAACCATTGCCATTAATAATAATACCGAAGCCAATTCAAAAGGCAATAAATAATCACTAAAGAAGTGTTTGCCAATTTCGACAATAGTATTTTCTATCACTGCTGGGGAAGTAGTTGCGATCGACCAAGGAGTGACCAAAATCATCGTTCCCAATAAAGCAAACAAACCAAAACAAACTACAGCAGTAGAAACTTGACGAATCCAACGTCGGGGTAAATTAGCAAAATCTTCGCGTTTGTTCACTAACATGATCGCGAAGAGAATCAAGACGTTGACAGCACCAACGTAAATTAAAATTTGTGCTGCCGCGACAAAATCGGCATTGAGTAAAATATATAAACCAGCAATGCTGATAAATACTCCACCCAATAAAAACGCCGAATAAACGATATTAGAAAACAGCACAACTCCGAGTGCTGTTCCTAACATCATTACAGCTAAAACTATAAAAGAAACAATTTGAACCCCTTGGGCTAAATTCACAGTCTTTGTTCTCCTCTAGATAATTTTCTGGTAGAGACAAGGCGGGAAAATC
>JBOFLQ010000070.1:0-7230 GCA_051657945.1 Xenococcaceae cyanobacterium
ATGTTCGTACAAGCAAAATACCGTCGCATTAGAACCAAGGATTCGGAAATCGGGCGAAGGATTATGAATAGTGTTGATTAAACGAAGGCAGAGGGCAGAGGGCAGAGGGCAGAGGGCATCGGGCAATGGGCATCGGGCAATGGGCAATGGGCATCGGGCAATGGGCAAAAGTAATAAGTAGCAAGTAGCAATTAGTAAGTAGTAAGTAGCAAGTAAGAATTAAATTCCCCTGCCCCCCACACCTCCTCTGCCCCCCACACCTCCTCTGCCCCCCCCCTATTCCCTACTCCCTCACCATATCCTTCATTAGGAAGAAGCTAAATTGTTGGTGTTTTTTTAGCATCAAGTCAGAAGCTAAAAAGCTTTTGAAAAATATTTAAAAAACAGCGCGATCGATTTTTTCTTCCAGAATTCGATCGCGCCAAACAATTAAGGGATCGATCGCATGAGTATATTGTCGATTGAGGAACTCAAAACATTAGTTGAAAAGTCTTTAGGCATTTGCGTTTCTATTTATCTACCTACCATGCGTTATGGTACTGAGACGCGACAAAATTCAATTTTGTTTAAAAATGCCATTAAGTTGGCTGAAGCTTATTTAGAGGAGTATGTAAAAGAATACGAATTTGAAGACTTTGATGTCTTGGAATTTTTGCAGCCAGCCTTAGAATTAGATACAGAGGAATTTTGGCAAAATCAAAACGAAGGATTGGCAATTTTTATCGCAGATAATTTTCTGCAATACTATCGTTTGCCAATTCACTTTGAAGAATTTGTTGTCGTTGGCGATCGCTTTCATCTCAAGCCAATGTTACCGTTGTTGACTGGAGATGGAGAGTTTTACATCTTGGCTTTGAGTCAAAAAGATGTCAGACTTCTGCAAGGTACGCGCTATAGCGTTAGCGAAATTGAATTAGAAAACGTACCCAAGAGTTTAGATGCAGCGTTGCGTTACGACGAACCAGATAATAGCTTGCAAAACCGTATTAGTATTTCTTCAGGTGGAACTAGTAATCGGGCGCAACAAGCAGGTTCGTTTCACGGACAGGGTAGCCCCGACACCGATGATAGCCGACGCAATATCTTACAATTTTTCCATCAAATCGATCGCGGTTTGCACGAATACTTAAAAGATAAACGCGCCCCGCTTATCTTGGTTGGAGTTGACTATCTTTTCCCTATTTATCGAGAAGCCAATACCTATCAAAATTTAATTGAAGAAGGCGTTAGCGAAAATCCAGATATTCTCAAACCCGAAGAATTACACGATCGAGTTTGGCAAATTGTCGAACCATATTTTATGCAGTCACAACAAGACGCGATCGAACAATATCAGGAGTTAGTGGGAACTGGAAAAGCTTCTCACGATTTGAAAGAAATTGTTGCGGCTGCATATTACGGACGCATCGATAGTTTGTTTGTCGCTACAGGTATTCAACAATGGGGTAGTTTTAATCCCCAAACAGATGAATTAGATTTACACAGCGATCTCAAACCAGGCGATGAAGATTTACTAGATGCAGCCGCCATACAAACTCTTCTTAATAGCGGTATTGTCTATGCTGTCGAACCAGACAAAGTTCCCGATCGCGCCCCCTTAGCCGGAATATTTCGATATTAAAGCTGTAGGATGGGCTTTGCCCATCTTACATATCTCAGGGCTTTGCCCATCTTAATATTTCAGCAAAAATTTTCACTTTAATAATTATCTTTGGAGAAAAAATCATGAGTGGCGATGCAAGTCATAAAAGTACGACAACTAAACCAAATGTAAATGCTGAAGGACAAATGAGTAGCGATTTTGAAGAATTAAATAAGTCGCCTGAAGATCCGTCTCCCCGTGGCGATGAAAAGAAAGAAGGCGAAACGATAAAAGTTGCTAAAGAACGTCCTCAAGCACCTCCAGAAGAACCAACAGAAGAAGCTTAAAAAAGTTGAGACGCGATATATCGCGTCTCAAAGACAATTTTGAGAGGTAATTTTATGAATAATGAATTCCAATCAAATCCTAATTCTAATAATAGCGATCGCAACAAGATTCGTTATGGCGTGGTAGGACTGGGTTGGATTACACAAGTAGCCGTTCTTCCCGCCTTTGCTAATGCTGAAAATTCGGAATTGGTGGCATTATTTTTTAACGATCGAGACAAATTAGAAATATTAGGACAACAATATAGTGTCAGTCGCACATATTCTTACGACGAATACAAAAACTGTCTCGATCGCGGCGAAATTGACGCTGTTTATATTGCGCTACCAAATCATTTACACCGTGAATATACGATAAAAGCTGCCGATGCTGGTGTTCATGTTCTCTGTGAAAAGCCTATGGCAGTTACCGAGGACGAATGCCAAGCGATGATTGATGCTTGTGAAGATAATCGAGTCAAACTGATGATTGCCTATCGATTGCATCTAGAAGAAGCAAATATGCAAGCGGTAGAAATGGTGCGATCGAGACAAATTGGCGAACCTCGCTTTTTTAATTCTCTATTCGCTCAAAAAGTTGAAGAGAATAACGTCCGTAGGCAAAAAGATGCTGGTGGTGGCACTCTTGAAGATATGGGAATTTACTGTATCAATGCTGCTCGTTATTTATTTGGCGAAGAACCGATCGAAGTTTTTGCTACCAGCGCCAGAAAACCAGAATCGCATTTTGAAGAAGTAGAAGAAATGACTAATGTCATTATGCGCTTTCCTAAAGATAAGTTAGCATCTTTTACCGCTAGTTTTGGGACAGCCCCCGTTTCTAATTTTCAAATTGTGGGAACGAAAGGCGATTTGCGTTTAGATCCAGCTTATTCTTTTCAAGATGATATCAAACTCGAACTTACGATCGACGGTAAAAAACAGGAAAAAGTATTTCCCAAACGGGATCAATTTGCAGCAGAATTAATTTATTTTTCTGATTGCATTTTGCAAGATACAGATCCCGAACCATCCGGACAAGAAGGATTAAACGACATTCGCATTATTAGCGCACTTTACCAGTCGATGGAAACGGGTAGTTTTGTAAAAATTGAAAATCAATCGCGAGAGCTTCGCCTGCACAGAGTGCAATCGCAAAAACCCAGTCTCGAACAGACAATCGAACGTCCACCGATCGAAGAACCCGATTTAATTCGTGCTGCCGATCCATCTGGAAAGGAATAAGAAACCATGACAACTATGCAATTGCCTCAACAAATTTCTCAAGAGATGCAGCATTGCATTCAAAGATGTCTTGAATGTCATAGTGTTTGTCTGAGTACTCTTTATGCTTATTGTCTCGAAGCGGGAGGACACCACGCTAAAGCAGAACATGTTCGTTTGATGTCTGACTGTGCTGAAATGTGCCAGACTTCCGCTAATTTTATGTTACGCGGTTCGGAATTACACGTTCGCACTTGCGGTGTTTGTGCGGAAATTTGCGATCGCTGTGCCACCGATTGCGGATTGTTTGAAGACGACGAACAAATGCAAAATTGCGCTGAAGTTTGCCGTCGTTGTGCCGAATCTTGTCGAGAAATGGCAATGACAAAAGCATAATAATAGGGACTAGGAAAATAAAATATCTGCGTTCATCTGCGTTCATCTGTGGACGCAATTTTTTTATTTTTATTCTCGTACATCGATCGATGTTTTTTTAAAAGTTCTAAATACTTTTGATTAGTTTTAGCTAAAAACCATTTTTCTTTAAAAATAGCGGCTGATTCTGCTTTTACTTCGTCAACTTCATAAGCTAAAATTTCACTTCTCAATTGCATTTTTTCCGTTTCAGAAATTGCTTTTTGTGGATTAGAGCGATATTTTCTGCCGCTTTTATGATTGGCATAACGACGCGATCGCGTGTAACCCATTTGCAGAAATTTTCGAGCCATATCCGCACCAACAAAATCATCTGTTTCTAAATATTCCAAAAACATTTGATAAATTTTGTCGCTAGATTCTTTGGCGATTTCTGGATTTTTGAAACGCCAATAAGGAAGAATTTCCGATTTATATGGCTCTACTAATAATACTCCTTGTTCGCCTTTTCCTATTTGATATAATTCTGGCGATGAGCGAAAATTAAGATTTTTACAATCTAATGAGTAATCAAAAGATGACATTGAATTGTTATTTTCTTACAAAGGAAGGCAACAAGGGATAATAATGCATTTACTATCTACTTTTTGATTACTTAAAGTTTTACTAGCTGAGGAACATTCTTGAAACCTTTGTATAGACATGTTTACTGCTGTTTTTAAGTTTCGATCGAGCAGTAAATTTTTTATGTACTCAGAACAAGATTGTCCTTTATGCAAAACTCGATGAGGACAAGAAAATCCCTTTTTTTTAGATATATATTGTTGGTAAAACTCAATCGAGTTAATGGCATTTTTTCGAGTAACGCGATCGATACTACTTAGTTGCACTATTTTTTTTAGGAAGATTTTTATTAATTTATATCTTAAAATAAAACATTATTTCTCTATCTAACGAGTTAGTTTGAACTCGATCTTCCAAATTAATAACTATAGATATTTGGCAAAATCCCCATTTTTTTCATCAAAAAATCTATCTATAGGTAGAAATAAAAACAATCATTTTCTATGGTATGGTCGATCGAGTTATTCGTAATGTGTAATTTAGACAATTAAAGCTTTTAAAAAAATATCTATAAATTTAAAAAATATTAAAAAAAAATATGACTCACTACCAATACCAAGTGGGAGGGAGTCTTTATGCAAAAGCTCCTAGTTACATTGTCAGACAAGCCGATCGCGAACTTTATCAAGCTTTACGCGCACAAGAATTTTGTTATGTTTTTAACTCGCGACAAGCAGGAAAATCTAGTTTGCGGGTAAGAATGTCATATCTGCTGCAAATGGAAGGATATAGTTGTGCCACCATTAATATGACAAATATTACTAGCGATCTAGTTACTTGCGATCGCTGGTATAAAAGAGTAGCTGCCGAACTTCATCGCGGTTTTAAGCTATCAAAACAAGTTGATTTTAAAGTTTGGTGGCAAAACCAAAAAAATTTGACTAATGCACAAAAACTAACTAAATTTGTTGACGAAATTTTATTTTTTTTAATCCCTAACAAAATTATTATTTTTATTGATGAGGTAGATAGTCTTCTCAATAATAATTTTCCGATCGATGATTTTTTTACAGCAATTAAATGTTGTTATGTTAGTCGAGAAAATAAACAACAATATAATCGGATTACTTTTGCTCTTTTTGGCGTAGTTAAACCCTCAGATTTAATTAGTCATGGTCAACCAACACCATTTAATTTTGGTAGAGCGATCGAGTTAGATGGTTTTCAATTAAAAGATGCTATGTCTTTAATACATGGATTTGAAGACAAGGTAAATTATCCCGAACAAATTCTCGAAGAAATACTCATATGGACTGGAGGTCAACCATTTTTAACTCAAAAACTTTGCCAGATTGTTTCAGGAATCGAGCGCTCGTTTCCAGATGATTTTTCTACTTGCTCCCTTTCAGATTGGGTAGAAAATTTAGTACAAAAACATATTATCGAAAATTGGGAAACTCAAGATGAGCCAGTTCATTTAAGAATGATTCGCGATCGACTGCTTAAAAACGAACGACAAAAAAATATCGAGCTTTTGCAACTTTACCAACAAATTCTCGATCGCCCAATTATTTTTAATGGTAGTTCCACACAAATAGATTTACTTTTATCTGGATTAATAACAAAAAAAGACGGTTTGATAAAAGTTTTCAATCCAATTTATCAAGCAATATTCGATCGCCATTGGATCGAAGAACAATTATTGAAATTTAATAATTAGCTATGCATCATTGTAGGATGGGAAAGATCTGCGATAATTTTTACTTTGACTTGAATGCAACAATTCGTCGTAACCCATCATTGTCTAAAAAAAATAAGTAAACATACTCACTTATCTTTTTTTGTAAATGATATTTTATCAAAGTTTACTTTACTTCGCGATCGCTAACATAAATACGATAGTTATTCATAGAATAATAAGTAGAAAAAATAGATCGATTAAATTTAGGTCGATCGAAAAAAAAACGTGAAATTACTATTGATTTTCTGACTAAATTGTCAGAGTTGCTTTCTTAGCGGCGATTTCCGTTCACCGATCGCTGTTTGTTGTTGGTAAATGTAACATTTTTGAGCTTGTTAAAAGATTCTTGCAGTTCGGTTCGTAGATAAATATAGCGCGTGCCGTGTAGATGAATGTAAATAGATTGCCAAACGGCGATCGCTATAAAAAATATTTTTAATAAGCTATTTGGCTTAGATATAATTACTCTTTGGTTTAGTTTGCTTTGCGAACTTTAACTCTTTTCTCATCTGCAATAAGAGAAAATTTGTCATGCTTTTGTTCTTATAAATACTGTGGTTTGCTTTATTAACTTAAAAAATGGAAGATATAGAAATATCCGATCGTAATTACGAATATCAAGTCGGTGGAAGTCTTAATTTAGATGCATCAAGCTACATAACTAGAAAAGCCGATCGCCAACTTTATAAATATCTCAAAGCTAGAGAATTTTGCTACGTATTAAGTAGTAGACAAGTGGGAAAATCTTCTTTGAGAGTAAGGACTAGACATCGATTGGAGCAAGAAGGTTTTGTTTGTGCTTCATTAGATTTAAACAATATTGGTAGCAATAACCTTACTCCCCAACAATGGTATAAAGGGATTGCCGCAGATTTGTGGCGTGCTTTTGACCTAACAAAAAAAGTTAATTTTACTGAATATTGGCTTTCTCAAGGAAATTTGCCACCCGTACAAGCATTAAGTCGATTTATCGAAGATGTTTTACTTTCAAACGTTGTTGCTACAAAAATTTTTATTTTTATTGACGAAATTGATAGCGTTTTAAATCTTGATTTTTCTAGCGATGATTTTTTTGCTTTGATTCGTTCTTTTTACGATCGCCGCTCTGACAATCAAGTTTATGAAAAATTGCATTTTGCTTTATTTGGCGTTGCTACCCCTTCAAATTTAATTAGATCGATCGATCGCACTCCTTTCAATATTGGTAAAGCGATCGAAATGACTGGATTTAATTTTGAAGAAGCTTTTTCCCTCACTCAAGGTTTGTATGGGAAGATCGAAAATCCAGAAGAGGTTGTTAAAAGTATTTTGACTTGGACTGGAGGACAGCCATTTTTAACACAAAAACTCTGTCAATTAGTTTTGAGTAATTCGTCAACAACTGTTGGTGCAAAAAAAACTGTTGGCGCGATTTCGCA
>JBOFLQ010000071.1:0-13111 GCA_051657945.1 Xenococcaceae cyanobacterium
TGCGGCTCTTCCGCGAAGTCTTGCTAGGGCTGGGTACAAGCCCCCGCCTATCTCCTTACGGTCTACAATTGGTGGCTCAACTGAATCCCCCACCCCTATCGCCTTCTGCCCTCTGCCCTCTGCCCTCTGCCTTCTTCAAGAAGTGGCGCTATGTATAACGAGGGTTGATTATTTCTAGACGCGCCCTGGAGGACTTGAACCCCCGACATCAGGTTTTGGAGACCTGCGTTCTACCAACTGAACTAAGGACGCATTTTTGATAAACTCAATTATAGCGCAAGGCAGTGCCATATTAGCTTCGATCTTGCGCCAATCTAATTTTCAATTAAATGGAGCGATCGAAACGCTGTTGAATACGAGTAGCTTTCCCTACGCGATCGCGCAAGTAATATAGCTTAGCACGACGCACTTTCCCGCGACGCTCAATTTTAATATGGGCTACAATTGGAGAGTGAATCAAAAACACACGCTCTACGCCAACGCCTTGAAAAACGCGGCGCACGGTGATAGTTTCATTAATACCGCCATTGCGTTTAGCTATTACGGTTCCTTTGTAGGGCTGTACCCTTTGTTTTTCACCCTCTTTAATTAAAACACCAACCTCAACACTATCGCCAACGTGAATTATTGGCAAATCTGTTTTCAAGTGTTCCGCTTCGATTGAACGGATAATCGCTTCAGCATTCATAAGCTCGAACAAAACTCACAATTTATCATTGTACTTTAAGCAAAGATAATTTTGCAAATTTTTTTTGCTTGTACGGGGTCGTTTGTCTTTTTGCTAACATGCAATAATAGCTAAGCCAAATCAGAGAGTAAATTATGGGCATCGAAAAAAAGATGTTTCGTGGTATGTTCGCTCCAGGTGAAATGGTTGAATTAAGACAGATGTGTTTTACTCCAGGCAAAGTTTTCTCTCCTGGTAAGTATATTGCGGGCGAGTTACCTGACACAGCCTTTGAGATGGGTTTGGTCGATAAGTTGCCTCCAATTAAAGGTAAAGGCGCTGAGATCGAACCAAACGAAGAGGCTAGGGGATAAAAAATATAGCAAAATACTAATCTTTAATCCCAACCTCTGATTCCTAAATTAAACAATCGCGAAACTGCTACTATCGAGAACGTTAGGTTGAATTCCCGTGACGATCGCTAAATCTCGATCTAAGGCGCGAATAATTGTGTCATCGGCGCTTTGAACCAAATTGAGATTATCAAAACTGCTAATGCCAGAAATACTAGCGATACCAATTACATCAATTCCAACTTCAAAATCAGCGATCGTATCGACCCCTTGAGGCAAACGATTGGAAGCGATCCAAAATTGGTCTTTGCCACTACCACCCAATAAAAGATCGTCGCCGTCGCCGCCGCGCAAAATGTCATCGCCGCTTAATCCAGATAGGGTATCATTGCCACCTTGACCGTTAATGATATCGTTAGAGTTATCAAAACCTCTAATATTGTCATTCATATCGTTGAGATAAGAAACGGTATTGGGACGAAAAGTTTGCGTACCCATGCGATCGGCACTGGCAACATCAAAACTATCTGAAATAGAATTTTCACCCTCGAAAATAATATTGCCGAGATTGATTGACGCACCAGTAGCAGTGGTGAGATTATCTAAGTTTTCAATCTCAAAGTTTTGCAAAACGACTCTAACATCATCGATTCCTTCGAATTCGATGATGAGATCGCTGCCTTGCTGAGTTAACAGCATTTTATCTGCTGTCAATCCTTTTCCTTTAAACTTAATCGTATCGGCTTCTGCCCTTTCTACTGGAGATATTTCGCTGTCATTGCCGACACCAGTAAAATCCCTGATAAAGACAGTACCGTTATTACGGGCAACTTCAAAAGTTTTATTGCCATTACTAGCACTAGGAATATTTCTGACGATATCGTCGGAAAGTTTGGTTTCAAACAAGGTTTCGTATAAGATCTTGTAAATGCCTACATTATCTACTGCATTGGGAAATTGTTCGGCATTAAGACCATCAGCTTTGGCAATAACACTTCCTGCAAAGTCTGCATTGCCAGCCCAAGCGATCGCAAAAGGATAAGTACGACCGTTTAAATCGGGGGCAGATACAAAAGGTAAAGTTCCCGTACCGTCACGACCATCTAAAGGAATTCTAGTTGGGGGAGTAGTATCGACTGTAACGGTTTCTACTGGTTTGTCCAGATCGAGGGGATCGCGAATTTGCAAACCCCCAGCTTCGCTATCGGATGCCGTTACTAGCAAAGTGTTAGGATTTTCGGCGATAAAATCTCTGACTACACCAATGGCGCGATCGGCACGAGTACCAGCTTCAAGAGTCCCTGCGGCATTGGTATTGTTGGCAAAATTATCTGTTCCTTCTTCTTCTGCCACAATCATGAAGCCGTTAGGATTGTTTGACAGAATTTTTGTGGAAACCTCAAGCATTTCTGCTACTGTCGGCGCATCAGGTTTATACAGGGGCAAACCTTTTTCTTTTAATCTTTCTTCTGGTTCGTCGTTGTAAGTATCTTCCGAAGCAAAAATACCAAGAACTTTAGTCGCATCTGGTGGTAGGTTTTGCAATTCGGTGCGATCGTAGATAACTGTGTAACCTAGCTGTTTCGCCCGTTCTACTAAATTGATGCCATCGGTGCGTTTGCCCATACCATGTCTGCCCATGATACCTTCGGGTAGGTAATCTACTTCGCCACCACCCATAATGATGTCTACGCCAGACTCGACAATCTGCTTGGTTATTTCCTGGGTATCTCCACGTCCTCCTACTTCTGCTAGAAAAGCCCCCGTACCTGGTTCGGCAATAATACCAGAGTTAATCACAGCCGAACCTTTGCCAGCTTCGATCGCTTCTTCGAGAACGGTTTTACCGACTTTACCAGATAAAGATACGACAGGATTGCCAGCTTCATCTAAGCCAAAAGAATCCGCTTGTACTTTAACTCCTGTTGCGTGAGTTACTGCCCCTGCATTGGAAGTTCCCGTCAGTCTGTCTTTCATGTGTCCTCGATAAGTCGAGGATTTTTCCATTTTGTCCCAGTTAATTTCACCGTCTGGCCCTGCGTTAAGGAAGCGTATGGCTTTCCAAGTCGAAGCACCAGTGCCATCTGGATGAAGAAAAATTACATTATTTGCCATGGGGATTTAATCCTTTTGCTGAGACGAAAAAGGTGAAGATGTTAATGGTAAGCAATAGTTTTTTAATGATTACTTACCGTGAATTTTGTTGAAAATTGAACTCGATCGAAGCAGAATTATTTTTTTTGTAGTTGAATTGTCTGATAAGCAAATTCTGCTCACAAAAATCTTTCAAGCCTATTTCATAGACTTATCAAATGATATTGTTATATGGTTAATATTTTTTTAATTAATATTAAAGAATAGTTAAAGTAAGTTTTGTTAATACAAATAAATAAATAATTATTTAATAGACTCGATCGATTATTTATTTTGTCGATTGTCGATCGCGCCATTGACTGGCAAGAATTCCATACAAAGCCAAGTCTTGAAATTGACCCCATTTTTTGATATGTTGTTGGCAACAGCCTTCGTAAGTCATGCCGATTTTTTGCATTACTCTTCCCGATGCAGAATTGCGGGTTAAATAAGAAGCATGGATGCGATGCAGGTTCAAAACCTCAAAACCATAGTTAATAACTGCTACAGCAGCTTCAGTACAATATCCCCTTCCCCAAAACTCAACGCCAATCCAATAACCTAGTTCGGCACGATCGTGTACTTTGTCGATACTCAATCCGATCGAACCACAAAGAAAGTCTGTCTGTTTTTCAACGATAGCTAAATTAAATAAATGTCCTCGTTCGAAACCTTTTTGAGATAATTCAATCCACTTTTCGGCAACACCATCTTGATAGGGATGAGGAATACTGAGTGTATTCATGGCAATTTCTTTTGCGCCTGCTAATTTTTGCACTTGGGCTGCATCAGTCAAATGAAGACGGCGCAAAATTAGTCTTTTAGTTTGAAGTACTATCGATGCGTTCATTTATCTTAAAATAATTGGCGCACCATCCTTAAATGCTATTAACTCTCCTGGATGTAGAAACGTCCATCCTTCGTTATCGGTAAGTGGACTAGTGGCGATGACGGCGACGCGATCGCTTGGGGTAGTTAATTCCTGAAAGTCTACAGTTAAATCGCGATCGATTAAATGAGCGGCAGCAAAGGGGGCTTGTCTGACAATATAGCAAAGCTGAGTAGAACAACGAGCCAAAAAATCTTCGCCATCGGTAAGCAAATAATTAAAGATTCCTTTTGCTGCTATTTCTTGGCTAATTTCTTTGAGGAATGGATAAAGTTTTTTTAAAGGAGGTTTGCGATCTGGAAAAGTTTCTCGCAATTTATTTAAAATATAACAAAATGCGCGTTCGCTATCAGTTGTACCGACTGGCTGATAATATTTACCAGGTTCGGGATTGAAATTTTCTAAATTGCCGTTATGGGCAAATACCCAATATCTTCCCCACAATTCTCTTTGAAAAGGATGGCAATTTTCTAAAGAAATTTTTCCTTGAGTTGCTTTGCGAATATGAGAAATGACATGGGTAGAGTGAATTGGGTAGTGTTTGACAAACTCTGCTACGGGAGACGTAACAGAAGGTTTTTCATCTAAAAAAATACGGCAACCCAAACCTTCAAAAAAAGCAATACCCCAACCGTCGCGATGTTCGTCTGTGTTACCTCCACGCGCGCAAAATCCTTCAAACGAAAAACATATATCTGTCGGAACATTGCAATTCATTCCCAACAATTGACACATTGGTTCAAATTTTTGTTTTGCGATGCTAATATTCTAGCAGTAGACTTATTCTGGAAAAATGCTGGAATAGCACACGATGAGACAACAAATCTTAGAGGCGATCGCTACAACTTTAAAACCCTTAGATTTCGTTGTTGCCATGTGGCAGGGTGGTTCGGAAGCGCACGGTTACACCGATGAGTGGTCGGATTTAGATATTGTGGTTATCGTTCGAGATGAATACGTTGAGGAAACTTTTGAGTCAGTCGAAAAAGCAATAGTAGCGATCGCGCCAATTGAATTTGAATGGAGAATTCCCGAACCAACATGGCACGGACATTCACAATGTTTTTGGAGATTGCAAGGAACGAATCCTTATTTGTTAATAGATTTTGCTGTTATGAAACTAAGTAGTTCGAATCGCTTTCTAGAACTAGAAAGACATGGTCGGGCAAAAGTTGTTTTCGATAAAAATAATTTATTAATTCCACAACAATTAAATCGCCAAGAACATTTTCCCAAGATGCGATCGAGATTTGAATATCTCAAACTAGTATTTGATGTTCGACAAACTTTAGTAAAAAAAGAAATTAATCGAGGTTTATTAGTAGAGGCGATCGCTAATTATCATTCTCAAACTTTGAGTTTGTTAATAGAATTACTAGGAATAGTTTATCGTCCCGATCGCTACGATTTTGGAGTTAAATATTTTAGTCGCGATTTCCCTGCTGAAATTGTCGATCGCATCAAACCTCTTTATTGCATTTCCAATTTGAAAGATCTTGCCGAGAAACAACAAATTGCAGCAAATTTTTTTGCTGAAACATTACCTGTTGCAGAAGTAGTAATTAACGAAGTTCGTATTTAACTGAGATCTTGCACCATTCTCAACAACCGACGTTCTCATTAATTCTCCGTCTCATACATTAAGTCCATTGAAATGGACTGAAATACTTATTCAGTCATATAAAGATGACTTGAGATATAAGGGCTGCGATTGAAATCGCTGACGGATTAATGAAAGTGGTGCAAGATCTGAGTATTTAACAGACTGTAATTCACTTACAGCCTATACTCAAAAAAGTAACCATAGCTATTAGTCGATCGCCGATCGCCGATCGATCGCCAAAAAATGTCTCAACCCGTCTTATATATTGCCATTACAAGTCATGGTTTCGGTCATGCCGTTCGTGCGGCTTCAGTTGCAGCAGAAGTTAAAAAACTCAACCCTGAAATTTTACTAGTTTTGGTAACCACAGCACCGAGATGGTTGCTGGAATCTTATATTGAAGCTGATTTCATCCATCGTCCCCGTGCTTTTGACGTGGGAGTGATTCAAGCAGATAGTCTAAAAATGGATAAAGCTGCTACCTTAGAAAAAATGCAGCACATTCGATCGCAGCAGAATTCAATTATTGCAGGTGAAGTCAATTTTATTCGCACCAATCAAGTAGGCTTAATTTTAGCAGATATTCCTCCTCTAGCAGCACCGATCGCCAAAGCTGCGGGAATTCCCTGTTGGATGATGAGCAATTTTGGTTGGGATTTTATTTATCGCGATTGGGGAGGAGAATTTAACGAACTCGCAGATTGGATCGGCAACTGTTACGGACAGTGCGATCTTTTGTATCGTCTTCCTCTGCACGAACCGATGAGTGCATTTTCTAATATATTAGAAGTAGGGTTAACTGGCGGTACGCCTCGTCATAGCGAAGCACAACTAAGAGCGAAGTTTGACCTAAAGATGCCCAGCGATCGAACGATTTTACTAACATTCGGCGGATTGGGTTTACAACAAATTCCTTATGACAACTTACAAAAATTTCCCGACTGGCAATTTATTACTTTCGATCGCCTTGCGCCCGACATTCCTAATTTAGTCAAAGTCAACGATAATTATTACCGTCCAGTCGATTTTATGCCATTTTGCGGCAGAGTTGTTTCCAAACCTGGCTATAGTACTTTTGCTGAAGCGTTACGTTTAGACGTGCCGATCGTTTCCCTCACTCGTGAAGGTTTTGCCGAATCTCCCGTGTTATTAGAAGGGATTCAAAATTATGCTTCCCATCAAATTCTTGAAGGCGAAGAATTTTTTAAGAGTAACTGGGACTTTCTTTTACAAACCCCGCACCCACCAAAGCTTGCCTCTGTCATACCCAAAGATGGAACCGAAACCATTGCCCGTGCGATCGTTAACTACTTCAGCAATAATTCCCGAAGCAAGTAAAGTAGATAATTTATCCGAAGATTTTAGACGATCTGGCTATTTAGATACAATTAATTTAGCAGCAGAAGATATTCGATGGGTAATAGCACAACAAAAAGAACGCTCTTATTTGTTGACGACTAAATTAAATATTTTATTTGTTGTCAATGGCGCTCTTTGGACTAGTTTAATGATTTCCAAACTAGTTTTTAATCTCAGTCCGTTTAGTTGTGCAGAAATTTTGGGATTTGTACTTAATTTTACGCTGCTGATTAATGCCTTTTTACCTCGCCAAGAAGCAGTTAGCCCCAATTTAGAAGATACTAAATTTCTGGAAAAATATTTGACTCTAACGCCAGAAGAATACAGATTACAAATGATGGTCAATTCGATCGAAACTTATAATGTCAACAAACAACGCATCGATGATGTTTCTCAATCTTTGACCTATTCAGCCTACGTGACTTGGACGATCGCCTTAGTTATTA
Organism: Xenococcaceae cyanobacterium; assembly: GCA_051657945.1. Classification (GTDB taxonomy): domain Bacteria; phylum Cyanobacteriota; class Cyanobacteriia; order Cyanobacteriales; family Xenococcaceae; genus CAZJTL01. Next base: position 7,451 of record JBOFLQ010000071.1, read on the forward strand.
TGTTGCATGTAGTAGCAGTTCATTTTGTGGCAAAATTACCATTTTAATCGTTATTGGGGAACGTCTATGAATACAGAACCAATTTACACCGAGTTAGAATCAGATTCCCCTATCAGCGAGCGATCGGAACAGATAGAATTGCCAAAACCAGACTCTGAAAATATTACGGTATTTACTCACAATCTGCCCAACAAGCCGATTTTACCCTGGAATCATTACGATTCTCCTTGGGAAGAAACAAACGATCGACAAGATGAAGACGAACAAAAAAATACGCAAGCAACAGAAGTAGAAGATTCAGCAACTGATTGAATGAATTAGCTTTTAGCTTTCCTAATAATTTGGCACATCAACTACGAAAGAACTAAAAAAATAATTACATAACAATAAAATTTAGGCGATCGAACGAGAATTATTTAAATAATCTAAAAAAGAAAAAGCTTGCAGGAGGTATTAATGGCTTTTAGAGCTATCCCGCAAGACTTTTTTGGCTACCAATAGGACAAATAATTCAGCATTATTTAAATAGATTGTAATGTGATTAGAAAAGAATGACCTCGATCGAGATCTGAAAAATTAGCGATCGCGATCGCGGCAAAAAACCAGAAATTAGATTAATCAAATAAAACTTGTTTAATAGCTATTCTTGATTCCAAGTTTGACGTAACAAAGCGATCGCTTTTTCCTTTTGTTTGGCTTCAATTTCTATCCATTCAACTTGGCGATAGGAACTAGGCATGATGGTAATATAATCGCTGTGTTCGCGATCGCTAAATTTACTATTACCGTTAGAAATATGAACTAGTTGCCATTCTGGTACTTTCCAAGTCGTACGCGCTGCCATTAGCATTTCCGCAACACTAGGATCTTCATAACTATCTAATTGTTCGTGGACGATATGATGATGAGCGTCAAATACCATAGCAATATCAGCAGCGCGACATACTTCTAAAATTTCGCTAGCGCTATAAGTATATTCATCATTTTCCAAAGTTAAACGTAGTCTAATCGGATCGGGTAGACTGCGAATATTGTCAATGAGGCGTTGCGATCGATCGCTTTTACCGCCATGGATATTCATTAATGCCCAAGGCGATCGCGGTAGCTTCAACAGATCGAAAATTCGAGCGTGAGTGTTGAGAACTTTAATGCTATTTTCAATAACTTCTGGGCGATCGGAATTTAAAACGACAAACTGATCTGGATGTAAAACTAATCTAATGCCTAATTCTTGGGCGCGAGTGCCAATTGTAGCCATCACATCAGCAAATGTATTTAAGACGGTTTCGCCGATCGCGTCGTCAGCAAAAGGAAATAATCCCGAACTCAATCGATATAAATTAATATTTTCACTGTGACAGAAATCGATCGCCCCATTTAAACGACGCAAGTTTTCAGCATATATATTTTCTAAAACTTTTTCTTGCTCGATGGTTGTTAATTGTAGTAAACGCTTGCGCGTTACTGTCCGAAAGCGCACTCGATCGGATGCAGTAATACACACTAAACCCAAGTTTGGACTAATTAAGTTGGATATATTTTTCTCTTCTATCAACTCGCAATTTTCATCCTTTTAAAGGTGTTTGGTTTGAGAAAAAGCCAGCAAACAAACAATAAAGTTGCGATCGACAATTGCGTCAGATCCGTTGCAGACACACAACCGTCGGCAAAAGCGGCAATAGTGCGATCGATAATACCAAAAATCCAGGCAATAGTACCTAACAACCATGTGGCACTTCGCAACAACCAAGAAAATTGCGCTAATTCCGAGTTTTGAATCGAACGCTTTGACGATTGTGTGTCAAACATACTTGAGTCCATAAATTAATTAAGCGCAAAAGTGTAATAAGGTCAAGGTATCTCTTTATAATTCTTTACAACTCTATCCTAAGACTTGTTTTTTAGTAGTTCATGGCTCATCCCTGGTCTACTATTTTAAGAAATAATAATTATTTTAATAAGAATGTTTTGCTAAACCTTTAAACTGCTACTAAGTAACCGAATCGTTACTTATTCTTAAATAATCAACAATCGACGACAACAACAAATAGAAAAAATATTATGCTTATAGCTATTACTGCCCTAAAAGGAGGAGTTGGTAAAACTACCACAGCTATTCATTTAGCTGCTTACTGTCAAGACAAAGCAGATACTTTACTAATTGATGCTGACAAAAATCGCTCGGCACTAGTTTGGTCGAAAGAAGATAAACTGCCTTTTTATGTTGCTTCGCAAGCAGGTGCTACCAGTTTAGTTTCAAAATATACTCATATCGTTACCGATACACAAGCTCGACCCGAACCAGAAGAGTTAGAAGATTTAGCTTATGGTAGTGATTTATTGATTATTCCGACTACTCCCAATCACCTCGATATCGACACTACTTTAAAAACAGTCGAATTAATGGCTTCATGGAAAGCGAATTATAAGATCTTATTAACTATGGTAGATCCGCGTACCAAAAACGGACGCGAAGCTAGAAAAACCCTAGAAGAAGCAAAATTACCGATGTTCAAGACAGATATACCGCGATTGGTTGCCTTTGAAAGATCGCCATTTCGAGGCGTAGTTGTCAAAGATTATCCCGATCCGCGCTCGCGAATTGGTTGGTCGAGATATCGCGCTGTTGGTAAAGAGATTTTTAATTAGGGTTTAGGGGGTAGTGTGCCGCGTGTGCTGCGTTATTACTAATTACTTTAGCCCCTTTCCTCTTTCCCCTTTCCCCTAGTCTTTTATTGTTGCTACGATCGCCAAGGCATTTGGGAAAACTGGGTATTAAGTCGTATTGGTATTAACCAGTTTTCCATGCGAAATCCCAAACCCAATCGTTTTGCTACGAAGAATATTTCTAATACAAATAGTAAGCTTTTAGCGGATCTTAGAGCGCCCGATCGCTTTAAATTGTTTGATTTTGTAGCCAAACAAAAGAGCAGTAAGTTATTGCTACTGTCGAGCGATCTTGGTGCGCTGGCGATCGCCTGGAATATAGCCAACTCTCTCAATCAACTTTATTCTCCAATTCCTCACGATTTAATTTGGTGGGTTTGGTTGGGCATTCCCAGTATATTTTGGATTTTCGCAGCATTAACAATACTATTATTTTCCTATGGCGGTTTGTACAAATCCTCCAACCAAACTCAAGACTATGTTCGTGCCGGTCAATTAATTAGTCTTGTCTATTTATTTTCTTTGGTATTAATTTACTTCTACGATCCTAAATTAGATCCGCCGCGATCGCTTTTTTTTTCTGCTTGGGTTAACAGTGTTGGATTTATAGTTGCTTTTAGAGCGATGATTACTCTAATTTTGCGTCAACTAAAATCGAGTCAAAATCCAGTTTCTGTTTTTATTATCGCTCCCGCGCCTAGGTTGAAAAAATTGGCCCGAACGATCGAAAAACGATCGCGCTATCAAATCGTTGGTGCTGCTTTAGCTTCTTGCGCCAATACAACAACTACTTTGCAAGCAATTTTAAAATCGGGTGCGACTGAAGTATTAGCAGAAGAATTACCTCAAAGTAAATTAGCTTCAACTCTTTATTGGCAATTACGACGATCGGGTGTTGCTTTGCGTTTGATTCCCTCTAGTGTAGAGATGTTGCATCGTCGTGGTAAGTCAGAAATTTTTGCCGGATTGCCTACTTTACGTCTAGAAACATCATGGCTGGTTGGCTGGGATTATCGTTTAAAAAGATGGTTGGATATTATTGGTGCGGCGATCGGCATAATTTTATTGTCTCCGATTTTAATATCGATCGCGATCGCAATTAAAATTACTTCACCAGGTTCGATATTTTATTGTCAAGAACGAATTGGTTTACATGGGAAAGTCTTTCAAATGTGGAAATTCCGCACGATGGTTACTAATGCGGAGGCTATGCAAGCTGAATTAGAAGCCCACAATCAAACCAAAGATGGTGTTTTATTTAAAATTAAAAAAGATCCACGTATCACCTCGATCGGACATTTTCTCAGAAAAACCAGCCTCGATGAATTTCCTCAACTATTTAATGTTTTACTCGGTCAGATGAGCTTGGTGGGGCCTAGACCATTACCGCTTCGAGATGTAGAACGTTTTGATTCTTGGCATCACATCCGCCATCACGTTCTCCCTGGTATGACTGGAATTTGGCAAATATCGGGGCGATCGGATATCGAAGACTTCGACGATGCCGCGCGTTTAGATCTTTACTATATCGATAATTGGTCGCTCAATTTGGATCTAGATATTCTAGTTGAAACGGTAGGCATTGTTTTATTTGGCAAAGGAGCTTATTAGGACTATTTACATCTGACTCGGATAAAATCAAAGCATCCCCACCGACTACCAATTCATCTAAATTTTTTTTCGATCGATAGCTAACATCGTGCCTTTAACGGTTGTCTACGAAGATTTCGTCCAGCGTTGTCAATAACCCACCGCTTTTAGCGGTGGCTTGAAAGGAATTAATTACCATGCTAACTAGTACAAAAATATCTAGCGCTATAGTTACAGTTTCGATCGCCAAGTAAATTTCCCAGCTAACTAGTACAAAAATATTTAGCGCTATAGTTACGGTTTCGATCGCCAAGTAAATTTCCCAGCTAACTAGTACAAAAATATCTAGCGCTATAGTTACGGTTTCGATCGCCAAGTAAATTTCCCAGCTAACTAATACAAAAATATCTAGCGCTATAGTTACGGTTTCGATCGCCAAGTAAATTGCTCGGGCAATTAGTACAAAAATATCTAGCGCTATAGTTATAGTTTCGATCGCCAAGTAATTTGAAAACATGCTCAAATCCCTAATCCCTAATCCCTAATCCCTAATCCCTAATCCCTAATCCCTAATCCCTAATCCCTAATCCCTAATCCCCATTCCGTTACTTTTCTAGAGTAAATGGGCATATTCAAAGAGACATTCAAACAGCAGATTCACAAACAATATGTCTCTTGCTACCAGTTTTTATACTAGAGCTAATAACCTAGTCAAATTGATAAATTGGCATAGTCAGTATTTAGGCTGGCTAGGTTTAATTAGCCTAATAATCTTTAGTTGGCTACCTAACAGTTACTATGAAATGGTTTCATGGCCGTGGATGGCTGTTTGGCAGTTAGGATTTTTATGTGTGGGTTGGTGGGCGATTTGGATGTTGCGTTGCGATCGAATGCCTTTTCGACCATTAGGTTATGGTTTTGACTGGATAGTTGGTATTGGCACGATCGCTTTAATTGTTTCGATCGTTTCTTCTAATTTTTTGCAACTATCGGTATGGTATGTCAATTTAGCTTTTTGCTATGTTTTGCTTTTCTATACTTTGCGTAATTGGCTAGAAGATCGGCGTTTATCGATTGAAAAACTTTGGGTTGGAGTTTGTTTTGTTGGTATTGTTACTGGTTTGATTAGTTTGGGCAAAACACTTTATGACGTAGCTACAAAAGTATCTTTTTGGCGCAATGCTTTTCCTTTAGGACATCCAAATTTTATTTCTGGATATTTGCTGTTAGTTTTACCGATGACAATTACTTTGTCTCTTTCTCTAACAGGTTGGCGCAGAATTATTACTTTGGCGGCGAGTATGATTCTGTTAGTGGATCTTTATGTTACCCAGTCTCGTGGCGGTTTATTGGGTTTATTCGTTCTAGGTATTGTGTGTTTGGGATTTTGGATTGTTAAAAGTG
>JBOFLQ010000072.1:0-31602 GCA_051657945.1 Xenococcaceae cyanobacterium
GAGCGATTACTTTCGGACAGGGAGACGCAGGCAAAGTCATCATTAATGCTGATGAAATTACTTTTGATGGAGTAGGCAGTAATGGCGTTTCTAGCGGTGCTTTTAGTACAGTTGAATCTACTGCCATTGGCAATGCTAACGATGTCGAAATCAACACTCAACAACTGTTTTTAAACAATGGTGCTGTAATTAATTCAAGTACTTTTGGAAGAGGCAATGCAGGCAATGTTAAGATTACCGCTCCTAATGGTAATGTTTCTGTTGATGGCGTGGGTAGCAATAATCAATCCACTAGTATTTTCAGCTCAGTGGCAACTGGTGCAATAGGTACCGGTGGCAATACCAGTATTACTGCTAAATCAGTTAAAGCAAGTAATGGTGGAGCAATAGTAGCGAGTACTTTCGGACAGGGAGATGCAGGCAAAGTCATCATTAATGCCGATGAGATTACTTTTGATGGAGTAGGTAGTAATAACTTTTCTAGCGGCGTATTTAGTAGTGTAGAGCCTGGAGGAGTCGGTAATGGTAACAATATTCAGATTACAACTAAAAAACTTTCTCTTAGTAATAGCGCGATCGTTGGAGTAGATAGCAGAGGAGAGGGAAATAGCGGCAATTTATTTATTCAAGCAGATTCAATAAATCTCGATCGCAATGCTTCAATTTCTGCATCTACTCAATTTGGTGTAGGTGGCAATATCACTTTGCAATTTACAGATATTTTACGTCTGCGTAATAACAGTCTAATATCTGCTCAAGCATTCAATAATGCTAATGGTGGTAACATCTCCATTAATGCTGACGGTGGTTTTGTTGTTGCTTATCCCAACCAAAATAATGATATTTTGGCTAGCGCTCCGTTTGGACAAGGCGGCAAAATTACTATTGATGCAGAACAAGTTTTTGGATTCGATCGACCTCGAAGCGGATTGAATCAAACAGAAATAGGAGAGCTTACAAATAACAATATAAACGACATTAATGCTAGTTCTGGCACTCCTGGTTTAGAAGGTACGGTATCGATCGAAAATTTAGATGTAAATCGTTCTAGTGAAGTAATCCAATCTTCTCAAGATGCGATCGAACCTGATGAAACTGTCGCTTCTGCTTGCAGTAATAATGGTAGTGGCGAAATAGCTAACAGTTTTAATGTTACAGGACGTGGGGGCTTACCTCAAGATCCAACTAAACCACTTAGAGGTGAGATGATTCGAGTTTCTGGTGGGCAGGAAAGCAAAGGAGTGGAGGAGCGGAGGAGCGGAGGAGCGGGGGAGCAGGAAAGCAAAGGAGCAGAGGAAGTTAAGACGAGCGATCGCAAAGTATCATCTGATGAAATTATCCCCGCACGGGGAATAGCTATTAATGAAAAAGGTCAAATCGTGCTGACTCGATATCCTACACCCAATGGCGATCTACGAACTATTCCTCAAGTACCTGGTTGTTTGAGATAATTTAGTGGTTGGGGATTAAAGGTTAGAAATCGCCGTACAAGTTTTATCTCTCACCGATAAATTAACCTTCTGCTTCCTGACCAAATCGCCTTCTTTTATAGCAATCGAACTATAGGTTAAGACACTCCAAACCTCTCTGTGTCTCTGTGCCTCTGCGCGAAACTATTTTATTTTTATCGTCCTAATCTTTGATTCGATTGCTATATCTTGCACTATGTTCATTAACAGTCAGCGATTGAAATCGCTGCCTTAGAGAAAAAGTCTTATAAATAAGACTAGATCGGTATTTTAGTCATCTTTAGATGACTTGTACTATTAGCCTGGGGTTTAAACTCCAGGCGGTTATTGAGAGGAAAGCAAGATCTGAGTTTAACGAACAATTACTCAAAACTCAAAGCCTTCCCTCTCACTTCTGTATTCAACTTTCCTCGTTCGTAGGCGATTTCTCCGCCGACAATGGTAATTACTGGAAAACCCGTCAAATTCCAACCCTCAAAAGGACTCCAGCCGCATTTGGTTTGTAATTCTTCTCGGAGTACGGGACGGTAATTATTTAAATCTACTAAAACTAAATCGGCATCGTATCCTGGTTCGATCGCGCCTTTGTTGGGAATTTTATAAGCTTTAGCTACTGCTGTTGACATCCAATTAGCAACTTGCGCTACACTACATTTTCCTTGCATTGCTTGCGTTAACATTAAGGGCAGAGAAGTTTCAACACCAGGCATTCCTGAAGGTGTGTGAGGATAACCTTGAGCCTTTTCTTCTAGGGTGTGGGGTGCGTGATCGGTGGCGATGAAGTCAATTACACCGTCAAGGAGTGCTTGCCAAAGAATTTCATTGTTTTCGGGCGATCGCAAAGGTGGATTCATCTGCGCTAACGTGCCGATTTTGGCATAGGCATCGGTATTTAAAAGTAAATGTTGTGGCGTAACTTCTGCGGTTACCCAACTCGGTTTATCTTGACGCAATAATTCTGCTTCGATGCCAGTAGACAAATGCAAAATATGCAAACGACGTTGATATTTTTTGGAGAGTTTTAAGGCTAGTTTGGTAGCATCTAGAGCGGCTTGTTCGTCTTGAATGACAGAATGAATGGCAGGATCGGTAATATTAGCATATTGCTTTTTGCGATCGACGATGCGCGCTTGGTCTTCAGCATGAACGGCAATCAAGCGATCGCCTTTGGCAAAAATCGGCTCTAATTCTGCTTCACGACTCACTAAAAGCGCTCCGTGTGCCGAACCCATAAATATTTTAATTCCGCAAGTAGGCTTAGCTGTTAATAAATCTGGTAAATTTTCAGCAGTTGCACCAATAAAAAAGCCATAATTAACTAAGCATTTTTGTTGCGCCCGTCGCAACTTGTCATCTAATTCTGTTTGAGTAGTAGTTAGGGGTCGAGTATTGGGCATTTCCAAAAAGGAAGTAACGCCGCCTTTAGCACAGGCACAACTAGCTGTAAACAAGTCTTCTTTGTGTTCTAAACCTGGTTCTCTAAAGTGGACTTGTGGGTCGATTACTCCAGGCAACAAAGTCAAACCCTTTGCGTCAATAATTGTAGTAGAATCTGTAGTCGCTATTTCTGGTGCAACGTTGACAATTTTGCCTCGATCGATCTCTACGTCACCGACTAAAAAATCGCCGTTGGGCAAAAGGATGCGACTGGAATGAATTAATAATTTGGTTGTGGAGGACATTATTTTAGGATAATTAAACTTATATCTTACGATCTAACTGTTTTTGTGATTCAACTATTATTAAAAAATATTTATAAGCAGCGATCGGGATCGGGATTTTTAAGCCAACATTTTCTTTAAAAAAGGAAGACTTTGGTTGGAACTTATCCAAATTATAGTTACTGCTGAAATTGTCTCTTTAGGTATTCATACTTTGACTACCAAGCTGCATTTTATTGTTTATTGACGTGCGCGATCGCATAGATTTACTAGATTAATAGTAATTAAACTGATATTTTGTTAATCGAGGAAATATATTTATGACTGACAATATGACTAAAGATAATATGACTAAGAAAGATGCCAGTGCTAAAGAAGAAAATTTTTTAGTTGAATTGTTTAAAACTTTAATTACAGCAGGTATTTTAGCGATCGGAATTCGTACTTTTGTTGCTGAAGCTCGCTACATTCCTTCTTCTTCAATGGAAACAACTTTAGAAATTAACGATCGCCTAATTATTGAAAAGATTGGTTATTTATTTAAAACTCCTGCCAGAGGAGATATTGTTGTTTTTAATCCTACAAAAACTCTACAAGAACAAAATTTTAAAGATGCTTTTATTAAAAGAGTAGTTGCACTTCCTGGCGAACAAGTAGAAATTAAACAAGGAAAGGTATTAATCAACGGCAAACCTCTCACCGAGGAATATACTTACGGTGGTAAAACCGAAGTGGGGCGAAGTACTTGTAACGCAATGGAAAACCCCTATTTGTCAAAACCAGAAATTGTTCCGCCTAATTCTTATCTCGTTTTAGGAGATAACCGCAACAATAGTTATGATGGTCGCTGTTGGGGAGTTGTTCCCAGAGACAAAATTATTGGACGAGCTATGGTACGTTTTTGGCCACTCGATCGAATTGGCGCGATCGAACCATAGGAAGGGGATAGGGGATAAGTAGCAAGTGTGCCGCGTAGCAAGTAATAATTTTTTTGCTGTTGCCTGCTGCCTGTTGCCTATTCCCTATTCCCTATTGCCTATTCCCTAATTTATCGAAACATACTACTAACCGAACTATCTTCATGAATTCTCCAAATTGCTTCGCCGAGTAAGCTAGCGACAGAGAGAATCGTTAGTTGTGGGAATTGATTCTCTTCGCAAATGGGGATAGTATTGGTGACAATAACTTCTTCAAATAACCCGCTAGACAGTCGTTCGATCGCGGGTGCGGAGAAGACTGCATGAGTGGCGCAAGCATAAATCTGACTCGCACCTTCAGCACGCAATAGCCTCGCGCCTTCTGAAAGAGTTCCCGCCGTATCGATCATATCGTCCACCAAAACGGCAGTTTTACCTTTAACATCACCGATTACATTCATCACTTCCGCGACGTTATGAGCTTGACGACGTTTGTCGATGATGGCTAAAGGTGCATCGTTAAGTTTTTTGGCGAATGCACGGGCGCGGGCGACACCGCCTACATCGGGAGAAACGACAACCAAATCGGGCAGATTTTTATTAGCGAGATAATCTAAAATGACGGGAGAGCCATAAACATGATCCATGGGAATATCGAAATAACCTTGGATTTGAGCTGAGTGCAAATCCATGGCTAAAACGCGATTTGCTCCTGCTTCGGTGATCAAATTAGCAACGAGCTTAGCTGTAATTGATTCTCTTCCTGCGGTTTTGCGATCTGCTCTTGCGTAACCGTAATATGGTATAACTGCGGTAATTTGTCTGGCTGAGGCACGACGACAAGCATCGACCATAATCAACAATTCCATGAGGCGATCGTTGACAGGATTACAACAAGGCTGAATCAAATAAACGTCAGCCCCTCGAATCGACTCCTGGATTTGAATGTAAAGCTCTCCATCCGCGAATTCTTTTCGCACCATGGGGCCGAGATCCATGCCCAAATAGCGCGCTACTTCTTGAGCGAGAGGAATGTTAGCAGTACCAGCAAATAACCGAAGACGGTTGCTTTCCGATAACTGTGGCAGCATTGGCTGAAGCGTTAGGGTTGCAGAATAGCTCACGGCAGAATTTTTGAACTCAATTCATGGCAATATTATCATTTTAGCTGACAATAATTGCTATAAATATTTATGAAAATGTTAAAGCCCAGTTAAGTCAATTTTTCTAGTAATAATTTCACAATTTTTTTTTAGAAAATAACCGATATTGAATTCAAAATATGAAAACATTATTAATTACTGGTACGGATACGGATGCGGGAAAAACTGTTTTCATTACTGCTTTAGTTGCTTATTGGCAAGCTTTTTACGCTAGCACAAGTCTTGGTTTAATGAAATTATTACAAACAGGAGTAGGCGATCGCGAGTTGTACGATCGACTTTTTGCCGATAATAAAGCGATCGAAATAGTTGCGCCTTTATGTTTTTCAACTCCCGTCGCCCCACCAATTGCCGCAGCAAAAGAAGGAAAAACAATCGATTTAGGAATTATTTGGCGATCGCTAACAGAATTACAACAAAAACATGAATGTGTTTTAATAGAAGCCTTGGGCGGTTTGGGTTCGCCCGTCACTGACGAATTGACGGTAGCAGATTTAGCTAGAGATTGGTGCTTACCGATTTTATTGGTAGTACCCGTTAAACTAGGTGCGATCGGGCAAACTGTTGCTAATGTTGCGCTTGCCCGTCAAAATAACCTAGAAATAAAAGGAATAGTTCTTAATTGTATCCAACCCGAAAGTGAAGCTAATTTAGATAATTGGGCGGCGATCGAACTAATTCAATCTTTGACAAAAGTACCAGTCGTCGGCACAATACCATATTTAGCCGAGTCATCTAATTTAGAAAAACTAACTCAAGTTGCAGCTAATTTGGATTTAGAAATGTTTTTGATTGGGAAATAGGGAATAGGGAATAGGCGTACCGTCAACAAACTTATACTTAACGCCTAACCCCTAACCCCTAATCCCTAATCCCTAACCCCTAACCCCTAACCCCTAATCCTTAATCCTTAACCCCTAATCCCTAATCCCTAATCCCTAACCCCTAACCCCTAACCCCTAACCCCTCCTCCTCCAACCATTGTTCGATGTCATCGAGTACTCGATCGGGAATTTCCCAGGGAAATAAGTGCGCTGTATCGGCGTAACAATGCCACTGACAATTTTGTAATCGTTCGGCTGTTTCTTGAGAAGATTGCGCTGTAATGTGACGATCGCGATCGCCAGCTAAAATCAAACAGGGAATTTCAATTTGTTGAATGTCGTCGAGACGATTGTAGCCAGCTTTGAGGGCAACAGAAAGGGCTTTTGTAGCAGCAGCAGAGGTACGAAAATAGGCGGGAATGCCGCCCGCCGCAAGATAGTTGTAAGCTAGAGGTGTCTGTTGATGAATTAGGTAGCGAAACAGCGATCGCTTACCAAATAAATTAATGTTCCATCGCCATCCTGGTTTGAGTAAATTGACGATACCTGCTATACCTGTAAAAAGAAGGTCGAACCAACTTGTTTTGGGGTGACTACTCCAAGGACGGGCAGAAGAAGCGATTAAAATTAGACCGCTAAAACGATCTGGATATTTGAGTATTAATTCGATCGCGAGAATTCCACCCAACGACCAACCTAAAAGCAAACAGCGATCGATTTGGTAGCGATCGAGTAGTTCGGTTAAATCGTCTATGTGATCGCTCATTAAAAAATTTTGCTTGGTGCGACTTTTGCCGTAACCTCTAAGATCGGGAGCAAAAGTTTGAAATTGTTGAGAAAGGCGATCGGTAAACACAGACATACTATTTCCCGAACCAGGATGACCGTGTAAACAGAGAATGGGATCACCTTTTCCCGCGATCTTGACGTTTAAATCCATTAAAATATGAAATTTAGATTCTCTCAAATTTAAAACAAATAACCCACTAATTCGTTACCCGTCCACTCTAAAGTATCTCCAATTTCTTTGCCGTCATGATAAGCAGCTAATAAAATTTCGCTAGTTTTTCCCCAGGCGATCGCGCCACTAGCATCGAGGGCGATCGCGCCAAGATCTCGTTTATTTTGAAAACATTCTTGCATCGATCGCTGCATTGCTTGTTGCAAAGATAAACCGTCAGTGACGCGCACGACTATTTTAGCTGCCAAACACTCATCGATAATATCTTCACCAATCCCAGTACAACTTACACCAGCTTTGTTGCTAGCATAATTACCTGCTGGCATTGCCGAATCGCTAACTCTGCCAATTCTTTCCAATCCCTTCCCACCTGTAGAAGTACCCGCAGCAAGTCTTGCTTCGCGATCGAGGGCAACTACGCCGATCGTACCGCGTCTGGATTCGCTGGATGTAGCTAATTCTGATTCGGCGACTACTCCCGCCATATTTTTACTAAAATTATCTTTTCTTTCCTGCATCCACTCTTGTAAACGCAGATCGGTGAGCGGATCGTAAAAGGGAATTTTTAATTCGCGTAATAATTCTGCCGAACCGAGATCGGACAAAACGCGATCGTCTTGTTGTTGCAAAAATTGAGCGAGTTGAATCGGATTTTTGAGACGAGAAACATTAATGACACCGCTAAAACGTTGCGCCGCGCCATCCATTAAAGCAGCACTCATACGAATTTGTCCGTCAGATTGCAATACTGAGCCAGTACCTGCATTGAAACGCGGTTCGTCTTCTAATAATTGGCATCCTTTAATTACTGCTTCTGTAGCGCTAGCATTATCGAGCAAAAGTTTATATATTTCATCGACAATGCTGTGGAGAGATGTGCGTAATGCTTCCAATCCACCTTTACCTTTGAGAGAGCTACCAGCGCCACCGTGAATAATTAATTTAGGAGTTGCCATGTTTTTTAGTTCGATCGTCCAATTTTATAGGGTATCAGTTAGTGAAGGGAACAGGGAATAGGGATTAGGGATTAGGGATTAGGGATTAGGGATTAGGGATTAGGGATTAGGGATTAGGGAACAGGGATTAGGGATTAGGGAATAGGGATTAGGGGACAGAGATTAGGGATTAGGAAAGTCAAATTTCTACAGAATCGCTCTCTCCTTTGCGATTCACCCTACTAATACGTCCTGATTGACTCAATCTGCTCATTGCCATGACTAAACTTAATTTCATGCGCTTGAAAGCTTTAGCTAGATTGCCAATTTCGTCGTTAGATATGTCCTCAAATTCAGCATCCATATAGCCCGTACTGACTTGTTCGGCGACTTTTGCCATGCGATTGAGAGGGCGAATAACGTGGCGATCGAGCAAATAATTGACAAATAAAATAACGCCAACAAAAACTAGAGAGACAATCCCAACAATTGACAAAAAGGATTGGCGTGCTGCGTTAAAAACAGTCTGAGCGGGAACAGAAATAATTTGCGCGCCGATAATTTCATTTAATTTCCAGCCCATGCCGTTAGTGCTTCCGTAGCGATCTATCACAGTTTTGGGAGCGTTTTCTGGTCGGCTATGGCATTCGAGACAGCTTGGATTGGTAATTTTAATCGGTCTGGCAATGTAAAATAATTTATCTCCAGCAGCTTCTCTAAATCCATTAGTTTCTTTGAGATTGCGATCGCTAATAAAATTTTCGACTAGTTTAGTTTCAAAGCGATCGGCTTTGTCTCTAAGATTGGAAGGATTGAGGGTTGCTTCTTTATAGAAAAAGTTACGGTAATCGCTTTGGCGACGCAAAGATTCAAATACTTCTCTAGCTGAGTAAGCAGGAATGGTTTGCGGTAAAAATTCAATTGCGCTCTCGTCTGCTATGTGTGGTTTGATTTGCGTGTTAGTATACTCTCGCACTGAATTCATCGTTTCCATCAAAATTAGTGCTTTAGCAGCGACCTGATTTTCTGAGTAATGTTTGAGAATATTAGCCAGCGAAACACCAATCAGTGTCAAACCGATCACTAAAATGGCAATTAGAAAAATACTAAAGCGTTGTTTGAGTCGGATGTTTTTAAGCATGATGGGTTAGGGGTTAGGGGCTAGGGGCTAGGAGTTAGGGGTTAGGGGTTAGGGGTTAAATATAAGTTTGTTGACGGTACGCCTATTCCCTACTCCCTATTCCATAATTCTATAAATAAAGGAATATGAGCTAAAGGTTACAGGATCGATCGTTAAGTTTTATAATTTAGGTTCGGTCTATTCATCTAGCTGAGTTATTGATTGATTAATGCTTCCTCGCCAAGGCATCGTCGAAATTTTTTCTACTTTTATCCAATTCGATTTAGATCGATTTAGTAAATGGGCGACCGACCCCAAATTACGTCGGAGTATGAATAATCGTCTTGACCAGTCTTCTGAACAAGACACTTCGCAAAATTTTTGGGTAATTTACTGGCATAAAAACTGGCAAGCTCAACCTGAAGGTTTGGGAAAGGAACATTTATCGGCTTACTTACAAGAGGTTTGCTATTGGTCTGCACAAAAAACTATTTCTGGTTTTGCCACCAGTCAATATACAGTATCTGATTGTTTTCAGGCGGCGATCGCCCGTATTGATAAAGTCCTTAAGGGTTTTAATCCCAATCAAGGCTACAATCTCAAAAGTTACGCCAGCATTACCTTTAGTAATTTAGTTCGCGAAATACTCAGACAAAAGCAAGAAGTCGATATTTGTACCGATTGGGCGCTGTTGCGGAAAATCAGTCAAAAACGTTTGGTTGAATCCCTTGAAGCTGCTGCCGTCCATCACGAAGCGATCGCTCGTTATATTCTTGCTTGGAATTGCCTCAAAACTATTTACGTTCCCGATCGAGGTAATTCTACCCGTCAGTTACGCAAACCAGAAGCAGCAACCTGGAAAGCAATAGACAAACTTTACAACAGCGAACGCAAGGTACAGCTAGCTAACCCAGGGCCGGAAATCAGCCCAGAAACCATTGAAAAATGGATGCAGCAGTGTGCTAAAGCTGCCCGCGCCTATTTATATCCTAACGTAGGTTCGCTTAATGTCAGACCTGGAGAAGAATCTAACGAACTGCTCGATATTTTGCCAGGAGAAGATGAATCGTTACTCTCAAAGGCGATCGTCCAAGAAGAAGAGAAAAAGCGCACCTCGCAACAAGGTCAAATTCATCAAGTATTAGTAGACGCGATCGCAGCTCTTGACGACCAATCGCAAAAACTGCTTGAATTCTATTACGCTCGCAACCTAACTCAACAAGAAATGGCACAGGCGATCGGGACGAAACAATATACCGTTTCCAGACGTTTATCTAAAGCTCGTGAAACACTGTTAAAAACATTAGTAAAATGGACTTCTGAAACTCTGCATATTTCTCTTAGTTCTGACATAATCAACAGTACCAGCGCCCTCCTAGAAGAATGGTTAGCTGGATATTACTGCCGTCTGTAGCTATTATCTTGAAGGAATAAGTGTCATGGTCTTGGAAGAAGTTATTTTGGAACCTACCCAATTATTTATAGAAATATCTGAAGCTGACAAATCCAGCGCTTGGCAGCAAACGCAAGCTAGCGCTACTCCCGCCAGCCGTTGGAATGCTTATTTAAACAAAATCTCTCTTGACGCTTTGCTACCTTGGTTGCAAGAAGAACAAGACAACAAGGTCAAAGTATGGCAAGGAAGCAATGCTTTAGCTAGCTTTTGGGAATTAGTCAACGGAACTTCAGTTACGATTGACGATACCCGTTTACTTTTAGTTCCCAGTGAAACTACTGACTTGGATGAATTAAGAATTCCCCAAGAATGGGTAGATATTCCCAATTGGGCAGCAGATTATTATCTAGCCGTACAAGTCAATCTCGACGACAATTACGTTAGAGTTTGGGGATACTGTTCTCATTTACAATTAAAGAAAGCTGAAAATTACGATGCTAGCGATCGCACCTACGCCTTAGATGAAAACAAATTGATTGGCGACCTCAGCGTTCTTTGGTTGACTAGAGAATTCTGCCCCAACGAGGTTACTAAAGCAGAATTAGCCCCCATTGCTGAAATTTCTCCCGAACAAGCAAAAAACTTAACCGAACGTTTGAGCAATCCTGAAGTATTAATGCCAAGAATGGCTATTCCCTTTCAATATTGGGCTGCTTTAGTTGCCAATGACAGTAACAGAAACCGTTTGGCTAACAAAAGAAAAGGACAACTAGATGCTACTTCTGTAGTCGATTGGTTGAAAGCTAGCGCCGCTAACTTAGTTGAAGAATTCGGTTGGAGACAAGTTGAATTTCAACCTAGTGCTGTAGGTGCAAGAGGCGAAGCTGCTACCGTCGAACGTTCGATCGCCCTCGCCAGACAATTGACGATCGCGGGAGGAAGATACGAGTTGAGAATTTTGCCTTTGGGTAATCCCGCAGAAAAAATTTGGGGCTTTGAATTACGCAGTTTGGTAACTGGTGGACGCATTCCCGCAGGATTTAAATTAAGACTGCTTGGTGAAGATTTACAGCCTTTTGAAGGCAATGAAGATGTTGCTGTCAATCCTGTCGAACAGTTGTATTTGCAAGTAGCCCTTGAAGCTGGTGAAGGTTTGGTTTGGGAAATCGAACCCAAACCTGAAAATTATCGGCAAGAAATGCTGTATTTTTAGCTTTTTGTATTAAAATCTTGCCAAAATACACCTTTCATCGATTTAAGATTTTAATATGCTAGCTAATCGCCGCTTCTTCCCCACATTACTGTTTTATGTAACTTCTTGCATTGGCGGTACTGTAATAGTCTCCTCAATTGCTGAGGCTGCAAGCTTTACGAATTCCAAACTATCAGCTAGTTTTAATAACTTCCAGATAGCACCGATCGATCCCTCGGCAGATAGTCAACGCAATGCTGTTGCTATTTCGGGAACGGGGGTTGCAACAGCTAACGGCGATGGCACTCTAGATTTTGTTATCGACGGTGCTAACACTTTCTTAAATAAAGATTTTCAAACTACAGCTTCTGGTAATAACGGCAGTTATTTCGGCATCGGTAACACTTCTTCCAATGCGATTGGTAATTTTCTAGTCAATGCCAATCAATCCTTCGGTTTTAATTTTCAGACGGCGTTAGATTTAATTAGTAGAGTCGATACTCCTGAAGACGGCAGCACAGAGACATTCGGCGACATTTCTTTTAGACTACTAGACGAAGATACTCAAAATACAGTAAGTGCTTTTCGTCTTGCATCGAACATTAATACTAATTTATTAGACGGAATCGAAAACGATTTTTTCAATCCTCAAGCAACTAGCAATCTTAGATTTACTCAAGTTGACAATCTTTCTTCTTTTAATGGCAATAACGAGTTTGCGCGATCGAACATTACAGGTTCGTTTCAACAAGTGTTCGATCGCCCTACTCGATTGCGTTTGGTTGTTGATACCCTAAGTAGATCTTGCGTACAATCTCCACAAAATAACACTCCTTGCGTTAATAAAGTACCCGAACCTTCTAGTATTGGGGCATTATTATTCGGTTTGCTGAGTTTGGGTTGGTTTTCAAAGGTAGCTAAACCAAAAAAATTAATCAATTAAATTGGATCGCAACGAATTTCGATCGTAAAGCCATCGGGATCGTAAAAATATACGCCTCTTCCCGTAGGGCGAGTTACCGGACCATGAGCAATGGTAATTTGATTGGAGTGCAACATTTCAAGAGCGCGATCGAATAATTGCGGATCGAGATCGAAAGCTAGATGATTGGCGCGAGTAAATTCTTGTTTGGGATCGAGATCGGGTGCAGTTAAATCGGGTGTCCAAAATAAATCGATAACAGTACCGTCTAAAGTGACAAAATTAGCTACTTTGCCATCTGCTACTAACTTAGTTAGAGTTTTCGGTACTTCTTCACCTGTTAGTTCGTGCAAACCTAAAATCTGACCATAAAAATGTTTGGATGCATCCATATCTTTGACATTCAAAGCAATGTGATGCACTTTTCGCAAGCAACCAGGTGTTAAACAGATTGGGGTTATTGTTTCGGTTTGATTCATCTCGGATCGCGATCGAGCGCGAATAAGTTCTATCGTTATCTTAAACAAAAACAATTTGCTCGGAATCGATTTATTTTGATTTTCTCTTACAGTTGAATCAGAGTAACAGCAATCTTTCCTGAAAAACAAACATCTACGTCTGTGTTGGGTGCGCGATCGCGTTTGGCATATTCTCCTTGATAGTAATAACAATCTCCTTCAATGCGAAAGTCGATCGGTAGGGGGTCGATACTTGGTTGACAAAAAACCATTTCTGGTTCGGGTGTATCTGGCGTAAGATGGGGTAAATTGACGTTCCAAAAACTGCGCTCGGGCATAGGGCGATCGAATAATTCTTGTAAAATCTTGACAGTACACCGAGCAACTAAATCCCAGTCCATCGTTAATGGTCGTCTAATCCAATGAGAAATAGCAATGCCTGGAATGCCGTGCATAGCAGCTTCTCTAACCGCTGCCACCGTACCAGAAATATAAGCATCAACACCAAGATTTCCGCCTGCATTAACTCCTGACAATACCCAGTCGATTTTTGACGAAAATTGATTTAGTGCGATTCTAGTACAGTCAGCGGGAGTACCATCAACCGCGTATTCGGTATCGGAACGACGTTCGACTTGAATTGCTTTGGTGGTTGTGACTTGATGTCCGCATCCCGATTGATGATGTTTCGGTGCAAATACAATACCTTTACCGTTAACTGCTTGCCTTAGTGCTTTAATTCCGGGTGCATCGATGCCATCATCGTTAGTTAAAATAAAAGTCATTTTTAATTTTCAGGTGTTGGCTAAAAACATTATTGTGCCAAACCTCGATTTTTGTATAGCGATCGAGTATGAGATTACCGATAACTTAAAAACTTTCCTGTTCCCAAGGCACGGATTCCGTAGGCGAAGCCGTGCCGTTAGGCTGGTTTCCTCGGAATACAGAGTGCCGTTGTTCCCTGCGATGCACTGAGCTTGCCGAAGTGTTCCCTGTTCCCTGTTGCCTTTAAACTAAGATTTTCAATAAAGTTTTCCCACATGGATTGAAGCACCATAATTCGATCGAGCTTTAATTTTGAACGGTTGCCAAGTTAGTTTTACGCGGGACGGCACTAATTACAGTTGAAAATAGTCTTGTTAAAATTGTAGCGTCATCAAGTCTTTAAAAATTTGCTTTGATGTAGTCGGAAATTACATTGCTAATAAATTCGATTAAGATAAACTTTGTACTAAATTGGGAAACAGCTAATTAAAAAATTAGCAATAAGCCTTTTTGCATCGACAAGCTTGTTACTGCCACCAATTTAGCGATTCGTCTCCCAGCACAACTTCATGTAAATCTTTTCACAGAGGAAGTAAAAAGATCGTGTCTTTTAAGACAATCAAACCAAAAAAAGAAGAAAAAAAACCAGGCTCTCAAGTTCCTTTCTTTGCAGGAGTCGCTAGATCCACAGGCGGAACAATACTTGGAATTGCCATGGTTACTAGCTCGGTAATAGCTGGAGGTTTAGTTGGATTGGCAATCAGTTTTCGCAATCTTCCCGATGTCAGAGTATTGCGTAATTATATTCCCTCAGAGACAAGCTATATATATGATGTCAAAGGTAAGATGCTCGCTAGTCTGCATGGCGAAGCTAATCGCGAGGTAGTTGCTCTCGATCGAGTATCGCCCGATCTCAAAAGAGCGGTAATTGCGATCGAAGATAGCCATTATTATCAACATCACGGCGTTAACCTTTACAGTATGGGGCGCGCTACTATGGCTAACTGGCAAAAAGGTGGAGTTTCTCAGGGTGCTTCTACTCTAACGATGCAGTTAGTCAAAAATCTTTTCTTATCTCGCGAGCGTACGGTAACTCGCAAACTTGCTGAAGTAATTTTGGCAATTAGGTTAGAAGAAGTTTTTGATAAAAACCAAATTATGGAAATGTACCTCAACAATATTTATTGGGGTCACAATAATTATGGCGTACAAACCGCATCGCAAAGTTATTTTAATAAACCTGCTTCTCAATTAAATCTCGCCGAATCGGCGGCTATGGCTGGCTTAATTCAAGCGCCAGAACAATATAGTCCTTTCATTAACTATCCAGAAATGAAGAGACGGCAAACCCTGGTTCTCAATCGCATGCAAGAAGTCGGTTGGATTAGTGCCGAACAAAAAGCTGAAGCGGTGAAAACACCATTAAAATTGGGCAAACCGAGTGCTTGGCAGAAGAGTAAATCGCCTTTTATCACTGAAGCAGTACTTAGAGAACTATATCAAAAATTTGGTCGCGAGCGAGTCGATCGAGGCGGCATGCGTATTCAAACTACGATCGATTACGATTTCCAAAAAATGGCGGAGGAAGTTGTGGCTAGAGGATACCGTAACTTGCGTAGTTGGGGAGTTCGCGCCGATCAAGTGGCTTTAGTATCAGTAGACCCCCGCACGCATTACGTCAAAGCTTTAGTCGGTGGGGTCGATTACAAGCAAAGTCAGTTCAACCGCGCCACTCAAGCTCAAAGACAACCAGGCTCTTCATTTAAGCCTTTCTTTTATTACACGGCTTTTGCCAGCGGAAAGTATACTCCATATTCTACTGTTGTTGATGCTCCCGTTACTTACCGAGTTCCTTCGGGTTATTACTCGCCAAAAAACTACGGTGGTAATTATGCTGGTGCAATGTCAATTAGAACGGCATTAATTCAATCTGCTAACGTTCCAGCCGTAAAAATTGGGCGATCGGTAGGCATGGAAAAAGTAATTGACATTTGTCGATCGCTGGGTATCAAAAGTCCTTTGATTCCTGTTGTTTCTTTGCCTCTAGGCTCTATGGGTGTTACACCTTTGGAAATGGCAGGCGCTTACGCTACGTTTGCTAGTAATGGTTGGCATTCCGAACCGACTGCGATCGTTCAAGTTACAGATAGTAGAGGCAACGTATTATTAGATAATAGACCGAAACCGCAACAAATTCTCGATCCTTGGGCGACTGCTTCTTTAACCAGTGTTCTCAAAGGCGTTATTGAAGGCGGTACGGGAAAAAATGCGGCGATCGGTCGCCCAGCAGCAGGTAAGACGGGTACTACTTCTTCAGAACGAGATGTTTGGTTTGTTGGTTACGTACCCCAGTTAGCTACAGCGGTTTGGGTGGGCAATGATAATTATCGAAGTTTGGGACGTGGCGTAACCGGCGGTAGTTATGCCGCTCCAATTTGGCGATCGTTTATGCAAAAAGCACTTGCCAACGAACCAGTGATGCAGTTTCCTTCTCCCGCTAATTTCCAGCGCCCTCGACCCTAATATTTTTTAGTCGATTTCTGCTTTCATGCGTTCTAGGGTAACGTTCATTTGGTCGAACATTTGTTGGGGTGTAATCCCAAATTGATTGAGTTGGGTTTTTAACTGCTGAACTGTCATCTGTGCCATAAAATCTTCCGAGAGTTCAAAGCGCTTCATGAAAATTTTGTAGCGCTCCATTAACTCTTCCATTCTTTCAATGAAGATTATTTTGCCTTCGCGATCGAATTTGCCATACTCGCCGCCGAGTTGCATTAGAGATTGATAATCTTCAAACAACTTTTTTGCTTCTTGCTGAATTACTTCTGAGTCAAAAAAACCCATTTTTATTTACTTTCTTAATAGTATTTTGGTTGGTGTGGATGTGTTAGGGGTCGAACTGAAAATCGCTTCTCAATCCTCCCATTCAAAACGGTACGTGCGACTTTCACCGCATACCGCTCCTCCTGGCTTTTCAGTACTTTTGTTTTCCTTCTATAAACCACAGTAAGATTGACATTTTGCAAGCTGATAATACGGAAGGTGTGTAAGAGGAAAACTGTACCTAGATCTTACCTTTTATAGCCATGTTCAGTTTTACCCAATTATCCAGTTGTGCCATTAATCTGTTTTAGTCATAAAGAAGTACTTAGTTCCTTACTAAGACTCAGGGCTATACGTCAGCATATCCTACGCATTACACGATAGGCGTTAGCTTCTTATAGCATCCTACTCCCATATTTCATGCGCTTCACATCTAGCTTGTCTTATCGACAGAAATATGGGGTTATCCCGTTCCCTGGAATCATTTCACGTTACCTTTAGCTCCCATTCTATACTCCGAGAGGTGTTATGGTGAGAATATAATCACCTAACTAAATGATTATATTTTTATAGATTTTTATAGCAAAAATCTACTTACCTCTATTACCTTTTGGTTACAGTGTGTAATCAGCCATTACACTGTTTCGGAGTTACGAAGCTTGCGAATAGTTAGACTTAACTTGATAGTTAAGTACAAGACACCCCAATAAAGTATTGAGTTAAATTGTCTTATCCATGTTGAACATAGGTAACTTCCCTTACTGCGTAACTAAACTTGGCTTTTAGTTTATCAGTTTTCCTTCTAGCTTCGCACCAACAAAGATGTTATTTGACAGCACGTAGAAGGGGGAGTCAAACGTCTCACTCGTTGGTAGGAATTAAACCTACATGAATTCCAGAGTTATTATATTTTCAAAATTATGAAAATATCCTCAGTGTTCCTAACTAATGCAATACACTAGTAGTTAGACTGAAACGGGTCGCACAATTAGATCTCCAATATAATCCTAATTCTAGGACAGGGTAAAATACCAGTAAAATACGGAAAACCGTATTTAGTATTTAATTGTTAAATATGAGTAACTTTAATGACGATGGCGAAGCACTACCTAAGGTAGATCGCTTGGACTGGACAAAAGAAGCCAAGGTCAAGTTTAAAAATATTCCTTTTTTCGTACGTTCTCAAGCTAGGCAAAGAATTGAAGCATTAGCGCGTCAGGCGGAACTAGAGGTGGTAACGGCGGAGATTGTCGAGCAGGCGCGTTCGGAGTTCGGACAGTAGGATAAGATCGACCGATCTAACAGCTTTTAAAAGCTTTGTTCATCCTATCTAAAACCTTAATACACCTTGCATCAATAGGGGCGATCGCGTCAGAATAATCAAAAAAACCTTTTAAATTTTTTTGATTATGACAAAACTTGATTGCGATGTGGCGATCGTTGGCGGTGGAATCGTCGGCGCAACACTAGCTTGTGCCTTAAAAGATTCTGGTATTAATGTTGTTTTAATTGAAGCGCAATCCCTAGAAGCCGCAGCTTCAAAAAGACAAGCTTACGCTCTTTCTTTACAATCGGGGCGCATTTTAAATCAAATTGGTGTATGGCAGCAAATTCTTGCCGATATCTCAAAATTTCGTCATATTCGTCTTTCTGATGCCAATTATTCGCAAACAGTTAAATTTCAGACTAGCGATATAGGAACTGATTTTTTGGGCTATGTCGGCGAACACCGAGTTATTTTAACTGCTTTACAAAAATTTATTGCCAATTGTAATAACGTTCGTTGGTTTTGTCCTGCGGAAGTTTTGAGTATTGAGTATCGAGAAACTGACGCGAAGATAGAAGTAAAAGTGGAAGGACAACTGCGTCAAATTAAAACTAAATTGGTAATAGCTGCCGATGGTGCGCGATCGCGCGTTCGCAATTGGGCGGGCATTAAAACTCGCGGTTGGAAATACTGGCAGTCTTGCATTGCTTTTACGATCGAACACCAAGCTCCTCAAAACGATATCGCTTTCGAGCGCTTTTGGCCGACTGGCCCTATGGGAATTTTACCATTACCTGGCAATCGCTGTCAGGTCGTTTGGACTGCTCCTCATGACCTTGCTAAAACTCTTCAAGAAATGGACGAACGAGAGTTTTTGGAAAAACTGGAGTATCATACAGGCGGTTTGTTGGGAAAATTAGAATTAAAGGGCGCTCGCTTTTTGTTTCCCGTTCAGCTCATGCAGAGCGATCGCTACGTTCGATCGCGTTTGGCATTAATCGGCGATGCAGCTCATTGTTGTCATCCCGTGGGCGGACAAGGACTAAACTTGGGAATTAGAGATGCTGCTGCGATCGCTCAAGTACTTAGGGAAGCTCATGCCCAACAAGAAGATTTCGGCGAATTACAAATTCTCAAACGCTATGAAAGTTGGCGCAAACGAGAAAATTTAATGATTTTAGGCTTTACCGACTGTTTGGATCGCATGTTTTCTAACAATTGGTTGCCTATTGTCATGGCAAGACGTTTGGGCTTATCGATGATGCAGTTTTTACCTCCTCTCAAAATTTATTTTCTGAAATTGATGACGGGTTTGCGGGGAAGAATACCTCAAATTCAACAAACTCCTTTGGGATAGGGAGTAGGGAGTAGGGGACAGGGAGTGTGGGGAGTGTGGGGGGTGTGGGGGGTGTGGGGGGTGTTAACTTGCTCTCGCTACTTGCCCATTGTCCATTGCCCGATGCCCATTGCCCATTGCCCGATGTCCGTTCAATGTACATTTGAAATCTCCAAATTTAGTTCGGGTAAAACCGTCAGACGGCATGAAAAGAAGAGCGATCGGGTAACGGATATCTCGATCGCCACAGATATTTTATGCTTTAGATAATTAGTGCTTTAAAAATTCTCTTTTTTTTTGCTCGATCGAGTAAATTTATCTAGTTGTTTTGGAGTATGTCACGGTAAAGATAATAGGGCGATCGCAGCACAACTGAGCATTTACATCAGCACGGTACGCAAACATTTAGAGAATATTTATCGCAAACTCTAGCACTAGAAAAGTCGGGATGTTTACATTCACCGCCACTTATCCGATCGTTCGAGCAGATCTCGATCGCGCCCTCGCTAAAAAACGACGGCTATTTCTTTACCAATAACTTTAAAACACAGTCTCAGCGATAACTATTTTAGTCTCAAAGTTGCCTTAAGATTGACTTGTAAATAGTTTCTGAGTTTTTCTGACACTCTACATTTCATCACCAATAATATTGTCAGAACAATGGATTGGTCAATGTCGTAACTCTATTATTAACAAAATAGCTGTTAATAATAGAGTTGCCGTCGATCGAGCGGGAGCCAAAACTCTGCTTCATACAATAGTTTTATTAGGATTGAATGAAATTTATGATTTGTTTGTAAAGAGATCGCGATCGACTTTTAGTTACCTTGTAATTTACTTTTAAAAAGTGTAATTTTAGGTATTAACACTGAATTAAAAGACAATCGAAACAAATGAAAAACGAATGGATAAAGACAATTGAAAATTTTTTTTCAGAAGTTTGTCGAAATTCAATCCATTCCCAAACAAAAAAATCGAACGCTCGTAAATTTAGACTCACAGGTCGGTTTGTAATTTTACCTTTATCTAACTTGAGAGGCGATCGCCGTCTCGAACCGATCGCAAACGGGCAAAAACTTTTATATTTATTAACAAAGCGATCGGCTTCAACCGATTTTAGCAACGAATAGATTGAAATTTTAACCAACCTTTTAAGTAAAAAAACAGTCGTCTCGATCGTCAATATTCATCAATCCGATCGATTGCTTTTTTTAGGAGTATGTCAAAATTCTTAAAGCTTAATTTTTCATTCAAACACTAGGTATAAATTACATAAAGTGCGATCGTTAGTCTTATAAAGATAGTAAAAACCAGATCTAATTTATTACAAGAGCAAAAAAGTAACTATGAGTCACGAAATAGTAAAAAGCAATAATAATAACAATAGAGAAAGCAATCTAGCAGTTGCCAACAACTCGGAATGGTCTTATAATGCTCCTGCCAGAAGTGAATCTCCATCTGTATTCGATCTTAGACGCATCTTATCGAGAAGATGGAAATCGGCTTTAGCAGTGGCAACGACAATTTTTGCAGGAACTGCAATTTATACTCTTCTGCAAACACCCAAATACGAATCGCAAATTTTACTTAAAGTCAATAGCGAACCCGCTTCAGTATCGGGTACTAGCGGGGGAGATAACAAGCAAGCGCCTAACCTACAGCAAGCAAAAGAACAAAATTTAACCACAGAAATACAACTGCTGCAAAGCAACCCCATTCTTTCTGATGTTAGTAAGGCACTCAAGCAACAATCGATTAATCTTTCTGTTGGCGATCTTGCTAATAATTTGGCAATCTCCCAAGCAGGAAGCGGAATTTTTGGTCAACCTGCCAATTCAGACGTATTAATTGTCTCTTATAAAGATGTTAATGCAGAGCGAGCAAAAAACGTTTTAGATGTCATTGGTACTACCTACGTTCAATACAGCACCGACAGACAAAGAGCAAGAGCAACCAATGCCGTTAAATACGTCAACGATCGACTCCCCAAAGCACAAAAAGAATTAGACGAGACCGCTAAAGCTGTTAGCGATTTGAGACGGCGTTACGGTATCAACGATGCTGACGTTTACGCCGAACAAATTGTAGGGCAACAACAAGCATTAAATCAAAAAATTCAACAGTTAAACGCAGGAATTAACTTCAATCAACGCAAATTTGAAGTACTACGCAGTCAAATGACCAGAACTGGTCAAAATCCACAAAGTGCCTTGGCTAGTTCGATTCTTAGCGAAGACAAAATTTATCAAGATTTAATCGCTCGCTACAACGACTCTCAAAACAAATACAATCAAGAACGCAGCCGTTTTCAAGATACTTATCCCACCGTGCAGGAATATAAATTGCAACTGGAAAGTATCGATAAAGATTTAAAAGCCAGAGCGAAACAAGTATTAGGTAAAACCGTTTCTCAAGTAAACATCAATCAAATGCTGGGAGCGGGGGCGACACAACAAAACTTAACCAACGAAATGGCTAAGGTTGAAACAGAATTAGCAGCACAAAAGAACGAGCTAGATTCAACTCGTCGCTTCCAAGCCGAGATGACCAAAAAATATCAGAATTTGCCTCAAATTCAGCAAGTGTATGGAGAATTGCAACGACAGTTAAAAGTTAGAACCGATGCAGTTAACAATTTAACAGCTCAATTACAAAATTTACAAGTTGCTGCCTCCCAAGAAGCCGCGCCCTGGAAGGTAATTCAATCGGCTTATTTACCCACTGGTACTTCCGAACCCAACGTTCCTCGCAACTTAGCATTAGGTTTAGTGGCTGGTAGCTTGTTAGGGTTTGGTACGGCAATGGTTCAAGAAAATCTGGACAAAAGAGTCAAGCAAGTCAACGAAGCTAGAAGAATTACCAGATTGCCCTTACTAGGCGCTATTCCTAAAGTAAAACAACCGAACGCGATCGCCGACGGGCATATTGACGAACAATTACTCAGCGCTCAAAATGCTTCGTTTACAGAATCGTTGCGTTCTTTGGCAATGAATTTACGTTATATCGACTCTGACGAAGAAGAAAGCGGCAAAATTATCGCTCTGACTTCAGCGGCGGCGGCAGAAGGAAAAACTACTCTTACCTACAATCTCGGCGTAGTTTTAGCGGAATTGGGTTTACGCGTCTTGGTAGTCGATGCCAACATGCGGAAAGCAAACATTCACGAACTAGCCAAGATCGCTAACGAAATCGGTTTGAGTACTGCTTTATCTAGCAACAAACAATGGTCTGAGTTCGTTCACGCCGGTCGAGTAGAAAATTTAGATATAATTGCGGCTGGCCCTTTGCCTAACAACCCCGTCGCTTTACTAAACTCTAAAAAAATGAAACAGTTTTTTAAAGAGTGGAGAGAAGCATACGACTATATTCTTATCGATACTCCAACTGTCGGTATTACCGCCGACGTACAAAGTTTGGCTAATGCCGTAGATAGCGTCGTTCTCGTTACTGGTGTAGAACGTTCTTCTCGTAATGCCGTCAATCACGCGATGGAAGTATTGCAAATGAGCAGATGCCGACTAGCGGGAATGGTAGCCAATTTCGTGACTAGAAACGACGAATACTATTCATATCTATTCGATTCTTCCGAATACGGTCAAAATTCCCTGCCTGCTGCCAAAAACGGTAAAGAGAAAAATAGACCTCAAATTCAAGGAAGTGTTTAAAAAAGGGAACAGGGGTTAGGGGTTAGGGATTAGGGATTAGGGAAAAAGTATTTTATTGCTTATTCACAGCGAACCCTAGCCCCTAGTCCCTAGCCCCTAGTCCCTAGCCCCTAGCCCCTATCCCCTATCCCCTATCCCCTATTCCTTTGCCATTTCCATGAGAACAACTTGAGAACTTTGCGCTCTTTCGGTTTCTGCTGGTTGGCGTTGTAAATAGTTGCCTTCGGTTTGTAGTTCCCAAGCTTGACGATTATCGGCTAACATTACACCCAAAATTTCTTGCAATTCTTTGACAAGTTCTGGGTCTTCAATTGGCGTTACAGCTTCGACTCGGCGATCGAGATTGCGAGGCATCCAGTCGGCACTGCCAATATATATTTCTTCATTACCGTTGTTGAAAAAATAGAAAATACGCGAATGTTCGAGAAAACGACCGATAATACTAATAACTCGAATATTTTCACTTACTTCTGGAATTCCTGGACGCAAACAGCACATTCCCCTAATAATTAAATCTATTTGCACGCCAGCACGAGACGCTTCATAAAGCGTTGCAATAATTTTCGGATCGACCAAAGCATTCATTTTGGCAACGATTCTACCCGTACCGCCATTGTTACAATTATCGATCTCTCGACGAATCATATTAATCATGCCATTTCGTAAATTGACTGGCGCGACCAACAATTTACGGTAAGATTTTTGACGGGAATACCCAGTCAAGAAATTAAACAAATCGGTAAGGTCTGCACCCAATTCTTCTCGACAACTTAATAAACCGATGTCGGTATATAAACGCGCCGTTCTATGATTGTAATTGCCCGTACCAATGTGAACGTAACGTCGCATAGTTTTCTGTTCGCGACGTACGACCAAAACGATTTTGGTGTGAGTTTTTAAGCCAACCAAACCGTAAACGACATGCACTCCAGATTGTTCTAGCTTACGCGCCCAGTTAATGTTATTCTCTTCGTCAAAACGAGCTTTGAGTTCGACCAGTACAGAAACTTGTTTGCCGTTTTCGGCGGCGGCGATTAAAGCATTGACGATCGGAGAGTCGCCAGAAGTTCGATACAGCGTCATTTTAATCGCTAGCACATTGGAGTCGTAGGCAGCTTGAGTAATAAAACGCTGTACCGTTCGGCTAAAAGAATGATATGGGTGGTGTAACAAAAGATCGCGTTCGCGAATTAAGGAAAAAAAATCCCCAGCATCCTCGTTTTCGGTTTTGCTGTTTTTAGAGTCGCGATCTTTAAGACGATTCAGGGAATTGGGAACGACTGCATTCCAAGGAGGATCTTTTAATTCTGGCAGGGGTAGAGACATAAAATACATTAAATCTTTTAGTCCCAACAAACTATCTATTTCATAAACATCTTCTGGCTTAACTTCAAGTTCTTCGATCAGCATCGATCGCACATTATCGGGAGTAGAAGAATGAAGTTCTAAGCGCACTACCGAACCACCAAGGCGGCGCTTGCGTAATTCTTGTTCGATCGCGAGCAACAAATCGTCGGCTTCATCTTCTTCCACGGCGAGATCGGCATGACGAATCACGCGAAAAGTATAACATTCCTGAACGTTCATGCCATGAAACAGCGCTTCTAGGTTATGTGCGATGATTTGTTCCAAGGGAACACCAGTCCAAACCGCCGCACTACCTTTATGTCTTTGGCGTAGTTCTTCTGGTAGTTCGACGAAACGAGGAAGAACTTTAGGTACTTTAAGACGAGCAAATAATTCTTCTTCGGTTTCTGGATCTTTGACCACTACAGCTAAATTGAGACTTAAATTTGAAATATAAGGAAAAGGATGACTCGGATCGACAGCTAAAGGAGTGAGAACGGGAAAAATCTGTTCTTCAAAAAGTTCGTCGAGATAGAGTCGCTGTTCCTGAGAAAGGTCTACGTAGTTCATTAAATAAACTCCGTTAGCCATTAATTCTTGGCGCAGCGAGGATTCAAAATAATGGTCTTGTTTTTGCACCAAAGGACGCAAGCGATCGCCGATCGCCTCCAACTGTTGCATGGGAGTACGACCATCTGGGGTAAGTTTGCTGACTTGTGCTTCCACTTGCTGTTTCAATCCAGCTACTCGTACCATAAAAAATTCGTCGAGGTTGGAACTAAAAATTGCCATAAACTTGAGGCGTTCCAACAAAGGTGTGCGCGAATCCAAAGCTTCGTGTAGTACTCGATAATTAAATTCCAACCAACTCAGTTCTCGATTGAAATAATACTGAGGATCGTTAAGGTTAATTTCTTTGGCAATAGTTTTACGTGCCATTTTTCCGTTTCCTAAATAAACAGACCTAATTGTTTTTTCTATCTGTTCGGCAGTTGTTGTTTTGATTAAATAATCCCGCGCACCTGCTTCGATCGCCTTACGTATATACTTTTCATTATCGTAGGAACTGAGTACGATTACCTTAATGTCATCAAAGCGATCGCAAATTATTTTAGTCGCACTCAAACCATCCATGTTTGGCATCTCGATATCGATTAGAATCACATCTGGTTTAAGTTCTTCTACATAAGCGATCGCCTGTTCTCCATCGTAAGCAGTACCAACTACTGCAAAATCTTCATGAACCGATAAATAATTTTTTAATAGTTCGCAAATAAGATTTTGGTCGTCTACTACTAAAATATTAATCATTCAATTTATTCGATCGCCTCTGTTTTCAAAGGCATTATCTTTAGTATTGACAAATAAGTTAAACATAACAAGTTCATACTAAGAAATCTTTAAGGTTATCAATATTCACAGCGATCGATCTTCAAAAAACTCTAGCTGCAAAAACTACATTAACCCCTTTGCATTTCTGTGTCTGGTGCGCTAAATAACATGCATAATTCCTAATCTAATTTCAGCTAATCGATTTATTATTGTAAAGTTTGGCAACAAATAATAGAGAGAGAGAATAATGCAAAACTTAAGCGAAATGTTAGAACCAATCGCGGCTTGGTTTCGTAGTTTGGGAACTCCCGAACCGATCGTGCATTGGGGACACCCAGTCATGATGGGAATTGTGGTATTTGTAATGGGTAGTTTTGTTGCTTTGACTGGCTGGCGATCGCGAACTGTCACCGATCCCGATGCAGCGATCGAAAACCGAGTCAATCATCGTAAAATTGCTCCTCTAATGTTCTTCTTTTTGGCGGCTGGTTACACTGGAGGTGTTTTGTCTTTGGTAATGCAACGTCAACCAATTTTAGAAAGCCCTCATTTTTGGACTGGTTCGATCGTATTGGGTTTGTTGACAATTAATGCAATTCTCGCTGCTGTTGGTTTTGGTGGCGATAATAACAAAGAATTGTTTAGAACCATTCATGCTTATGTTGGTAGTACAGCACTATTGTTGCTAATAGTTCATGCTGTGTTGGGATTCAATTTGGGTTTATCGATTTAAATGGGGCAACGGGCAAGGGGCAACGGGCAAGGGGCATAAGTTCATTATTTTGACTTCTGCCTTTTGCCTTTTGCCTTCTGCTTTTTTTGTTAATTAACTAAACCAAAAACACTACCGAGGGAACGGGCAATATTTTGGGGTTGCATTGCATCCATGGCTGCGGTTGGTTCGTAACCGCAATGTACCATGCAGTCAGCACATTCGGGATTGCCACTTTTATGCCCATAGTTTTTCCAGTTGGTTTTCTCTAGTAATTCTTGAAAAGAATTGTAATGTCCTTCATTCAAAAGATAACAAGGCTTTTGCCAACCGAGGACACTGTAACTAGGACTGCCCCAAGGAGTACATTCGTAGTCTTTTTCACCAATTAAAAAATCTAAAAAGAGGGGATTATGATTGAAATTCCAATTCTTAAGACCTTTTTTGAAAGGAATAAGTATTTCGCGAAATAATGCTTTAGTTTGCTCGCGCTTGAGAAAATGCTCTCGATCGGGCGCTAATTCATAACTGTAGCCAGGAGAAACGGTCATGCCATCAACACCAAGATCGCTGAGAAAATCAAATAATTCTTGAATTGCTTCTGGCTTAGTTCCTTCAAAAATAGTCGTGTTGGTGGTGACACGAAAACCTTTTGCTTTAGCAACTTTAATTGCTGCGATCGCCTTATCGAAAACGCCATCGCGATCGACGCAGCGATCGTGTAATTCCTTCATTCCATCTAAATGCACCATAATAGTTAGATAGGTAGAAGGTTTAAACTTAGTCAAACTTTTCTCTAATAAAATACCGTTGGTGCAGAGGTAGATAAATTTTTTGCGATCGATTAAACCTGAAACAATGCGATCGATGTCGGGGTGCATTAGTGGTTCGCCACCAGGAATTGAAACGACTGGTGCGCCACATTCTTCCACAGCAGTAAAACACTCTTCGGGCGTGAGATGACGTTTGAGAATTTCGGGCGGGTGTTGAATTTTGCCACATCCCGAACAGGCAAGATTGCAACGAAACAAAGGTTCTAGCATTAATACTAACGGAAACTGTTTGCGACCTTTTAGACGTTGTTCGACTAAATATTTTCCAACTACGATCGCTTGCTGTAATGGAACTACCATCGTTTCAACTCCTCATTAACCTTTCTGCTTATATTAATTGCCAACTCCGAACTTGTTGCTTTGAACTTCGTTTTTCTTTATTGTTCGTATAAAATTTGCTCGAAACAAGCATTACCAACATCAGTTAACTTACTTGCTGTTTTTCGATCTTTTTTGGAGTTTCTGACTAATGTTTGAAATTCTGAGACGGAATACTGAGATTGAAATTTATTCAGCGTACACTTACACAAAGTGTCAGCTTCTTCGGCGGGTATATCCCGATCGATAACAGACTTGTGGCAATCTTTCATGTAATCTGTGACAAAGTTGGCTGGATATTGATGGCGTTCGGGTTGTTGCGCCATTACTAAACCATGCTGTAGGGATATTCCATGGAAAGCCTCTAAGTTGGTAATTGAAAAACAAAATGTTGCCCATAATAAATTGCCAAAAAATCTGAGATTTGATGCCATTGCTTTTTGGGTTAACTTATTTAGTCAAAGTAGCATATGTGACAACCTCTCGGACGATTAATATATTTTTATTTTTGTTGTCCGACAACGATCGCAGATTATTCGATCGCGCCACTAGCCTTCGTAGTCGCTATCAATTTCGATATCGAGGGTATCTTCGTCGATTCTTACGTAAAGAACATTGGGACGACAGCAAACTTGACAATCTTCGACGTAAGATTGTTGCATACCGCCACTGATATCGACAAAAGTAGTATTTGGTTCGCCACAAAAAGCACAATAATATTCACCCGTATTTTGCATAAAATTAATTTAAAAAATAAAAAATAATTTATTAATTTATGGTTAGGTTAATGCAACGCCCGTTTATCTTTTGTTCGATTCACGCGATCGATAGCCTCTAAAATAGCTTATATACTAACCATTTTTTTTGAATCCTCAAATTATGAATCCTGCCCTATCTCAATTTGGTATGCAAATGTCCAAACTCACGGGAGTTCGGGCAATTATGAAAGATATCATCGAAACTTTGCTCTCTAGTGCAGGAAAAAATTTTATTAATTTAAGTGCGGGCAATCCTGTTATTCTGCCAGAAGTAGAAAAATTATGGCGCGATTCTACCACAGATTTACTTTCTAGTTCCGAATATGGCGAAGTAGTTTGTCGCTACGGTTCATCTAGTGGCTATACACCTCTAATTGAAGCAATTGTTAAAGATTTCAATCGACGCTACGGATTATCTTTAACTCACAAGAATATTTTAATTACTCCTGGTTCGCAAGCATTATATTTTTATGCCGCTAATGCTTTTGGCGGCTACACGATCGATCGAGAATTAAAACAAATTTTACTACCTCTTAGTCCAGAATATACAGGTCATGGTGGTGTTAGTTTAATTCCAGAAGCAGTTATTGCTTGCAAACCGACATTAGAAATTAACGAGACAGAACATAATTTTAAATATCGTCCCGATTTCAATCAGCTTAAAATTACAGAACAAACTGGTTGTATTATTTTCTCCCGTCCTTGTAACCCAACGGGAAACGTTCTCAGCGATGAAGAAGTTAAAAAAATTGCCGATCTAGCCGCAGTCTATAACATTCCAGTTTTGATTGACTCTGCCTATGCGCCTCCTTTCCCTGCTTTAAATTTTAGTCCGATGACTCCGATCTTTGGTAAAAATATCGTTCATTGTATGAGTTTATCAAAAGCAGGATTGCCGGGGGAGAGAATTGGCATCGCCATCGGCGAACCAGAAATTATTCAAGTATTAGAAGCTTTCCAAACTAATGCTTGTATTCATTCGCCTCGATACGGACAAGCGATCGCCGCGCGCGCGATCGATTCTGGGGCGTTAGCAGATATTTCAGTAAATATTATTCGTCCTTACTATCAACATAAATTTGAAATTGTAGAAAATACTCTCCATCAATTTATGCCCAAAGATTTACCTTGGTTTTTGCATAAAGGTGAAGGGGCAATCTTTTCTTGGTTGTGGATAAAAAATTTACCGATGACTGATTGGGAATTTTATCAAGAACTCAAAAAAGTCGGTGTTATTGTCGTCCCTGGTAGTTCGTTTTTCCCAGGTTTGCGCGAAGAATGGCAGCACAAACAAGAATGCATTCGCATATCTTTAACCGCTAGCGATGCAGAGATCGCGATCGCGATGAAGCTGTTAGCAGAAGTAGCCGAAAAAATTAGTTCCATCCCATAAACTATAGCGCGTAGCGCTAGGGAACAACGGCACTAATAATCTGAGGAAACCTCAGATTCCGTGCCTTGGCAACAGGGAACAGGCAATAGTAAGCTATAAATGGGTTTCAAGATTTAGAAATGTCCTAACCATAAAGCGTAGTGCTATAGATCGACAAAAAATCAGCACCAGATTTAAATTTCTGATGCTGACTAAATCTAGACTCAAGGAAAGCAAAATTTTATGGTGCTAGTGCATTACCTCTTAACAAACTGCCAAGCGTCTTAGCCGTAATCTTCATTTGCAGCAGAGGATTGGCAGGTACTACCGTCTTGTAAAGGTAGCTATCAAAGGTCATTTTTTGAACGTCGAGATCTGCACACATTTCTACAAAAGCTTCTCTTGTTGCATCGGTACGATAGAAAACTCTTTGCAAAATATCCAATACTAAATAAGTCGTACCGTACTTTTTATCCCAACGCTTCAAGTAAAGCTTGAGGTCGCCTTCAGTAGGAATTCGTTGTCCGCCGTTGGCAGCTTCGACAATGGCTTCAGCACACATACGCGCAGATTTAGCTGCGAAATAAATACCCTCACCAGAAGATTTGGTAACAGTACCAGCAGCATCGCCAACTAGTGCAACTCTACCGACAACACGACGGGGACGGGGATGTTCGGGAATCGGATGAGCCTCGACTTTAATAATTTTACCACCTTCGAGTTTGCGTGCAGCGCGGGTGCGAATACCCATTTGCAAATCTTTGATGATAGCCTTATTGACTTTCATCGTTCCCGTACCAACCGCAACGTGGTCGTATTTGGGGAATACCCAAGCATAAAAATCTGGAGAAACATCAGTACCGACGTACATTTCTGCCAAGTCTTCATAGTATGCCATTTTGTCTTCTGGCAATTTAATCCTTTCTTGGAAGGCGATCGCGTAGTTATAGTCACCCGCATCGATCGCTTTGGCAATGCGAGAGTTAGCGCCATCCGCACCAATCACTACATCTACCTTCAAAGTTTTCATCACACCTTTGGCATCACCGCCAGAATGATCGGCATAATGAATGGTATAAGGATCTGTATTATTGCTTGGTATATCTAATTGATAAACAGTGCCATTAATTAAATTTGCACCTAATTTGGCAGCGCGATCGCGCATGAAGCCATCTAAAACTTCACGACGACACATGCCAATATATTCGTCTTGATTTATTAAATTAATATCTACTTCGATGTTCGAGGGCGAAATCATTTTCATTTTTCTGACTCGCCGATCGATAATCTCTGGAGGCAGATCGAACTCGCTAACCATGCAAAGGGGAATTGCACCACCGCAGGGTTTAGCGTTATCTAACTTGCGCTCGAATAAATAAGTTTCAATTCCAGCTTTGGCTAAAATCTCTGCGGCTGATGAGCCAGCAGGGCCAGATCCTACAACAGCAACCCTTATCGCCAAGGTTTTTCTCCTAATTTCTGTCAAGCTAGATCGCATCCTACCATGGAGTTCACTTTAAAGTTCGATCGAGTTAGTGAGTTTCCTCAAATTTGAAATACTGCTTAACAATTACCGTTGCAAATCTTTAAAATTAACGAATTCAATCTACCTTTCCTCAAAACGAACTTACCTTTCAACCAGAACAAGAACCTTCAGATGAGGAAATATTTGTCGATTATTCTCATGCTTTTCCAGAAGAAGAATTAAACTTTCAAGCAGCTAGTTATGAAGAAGCAGAAGAAAGAACTCTAGCTATTTGTGAAAACTTTTGGAAGTATCTAAATATCAAAGAATAAATCAAGTTACCTCTTCATTTAACCTAAAATTCAAAAGTTACTTCAGCTACCTCAACAACATTAAGTTCCAAACCGCGCCACATCTGTACAACAAGAGTGCGATCGTCTCAATTATTAATTAGTGACATACTCCCGACTCTGATGCTTACGCATACAGAGCGGGCTTCTCAGTGACTCCTGCCATTGCATCGGACGTTACCTGAGCTTTACCGACGGAATGCCCTACCGCCAGATATTTAATATTAATTGCCGCATTGTG
>JBOFLQ010000073.1:0-29934 GCA_051657945.1 Xenococcaceae cyanobacterium
TTTTTATTTAGCGGACTGATGTTTGGCCCCGATCTAGATATTTACTCCAGACAATTTCAACGCTGGGGTAAATTGCGATGGATTTGGTTGCCCTACCAAAAAACATTGCGTCATCGTTCTTATCTTTCTCATGGCGCGATCGTCGGCACGACAATTAGAATAATGTATTTGTGTTGTATCATTTTATTTGTGGGCAGTTTTACTGTGGCGATCGCTCAATCGATCTGGGGTTTTGCTTGGAATTGGCATCATTTTGTCAAACAATCGATTCAATTTGTCTCCAAAATTTATGTCGAAGAAGCGATCGCCCTGTTTATAGGTTTAGAATTAGGTGCGATGAGTCATAGCCTTAGCGATGTGCTTGGTTCTTTATCTAAAAAAAGGCAGAAGGCACAAGCAAAACAGAAGTAAAAATTTTTCTGCTTTCGATCTGGCGATTGCCGATCGCTGTTGAGTACTGGGATCGGTTTTTACTGCTAGCATTTGACTAAAATTTTGACAATAATGTTTTAAGATAATATAAGCTTTAGTATGTTTCAAAAAATGAATTACTAAATATATACTTGAAGCAGATCCTCTATCTTAGTGAAGGTATATTTTATTTGCTTACTTTCTTCTCAAAAAAATTAGCAATTCAACCTAGCACATCAATATTTTCCAGTTTTTCATAATTAGCGAAATGTTATCGAACTCTACAAATACTTTTGTGCAAAAATTTGGTTAAAGCTTTTGTAGATGGTCGATTATGTTTTCTTTCTTCCTTTTGATTCAATTATTGTTTAAATTATTTCTTAAGTAGGAAGAAAAGCAGAGCTTAAACAAGGACAATAATAAATATAGTTATTGTCTGCGCTTGTTTTAATTTACAATATTCTGTCTCAAGGCAAAACTACTTTAGTCTATGGATCTTTTACTTAATAGCGAAAACAAGAACCAAGTACGTATCCTTGTAGTTGATGATTCTCAAGATAAAGCATTAAAGTTGACTCTGTTACTAAGAGCAGAAGGCTACCAAGTTGACTGTGCTAACGATGGTTATACGGCTATTTTTAGAATTCACACCCATCAGCCTCATCTAGTGATTCTCGATGCGATGATGCCAGAAATAGATGGGTTGGAAGTGGCAAAATGGATTCGACAAAATCACAGTTATATCCCAATTTTGTTACTAGTTACCTGTCAGGAATTGTTTGAATTGTCTGTATTAAAAAGACATCAATTGGTTGATGGATTTATTTCTAAACCAATCAATCGACAAGAACTGCTGATGCAAGTTCGAGATACTATAACACCCAAAAAATCGTTATCGAACAGCATTCGTAGCTCTAGTTCTATTAGTTATTAAACACTATACTCAGTACTACCAATTACTGAGTATAGTAAGCAATGGAAGGTATTTACAGAGATTTTTTGATTCGAGATTGGCTCGATCGCGCTGCTGCTGCGGATTTAATTGGCGGGGTTTTGGCGGAGTATAATTTATCTTGGCAACCAGAAGAAGCCGATCGCGATGTTTTGGAGATAGAAAAATACTATCTCCAAACTGGTGGTGAGTTTTGGGTAGTCGAACGAGAAAGCAAAATTGTCGGTACTGCTGGTTATTATCCGATCGCCAGGGGAGAAAAAGCAGTCGAAATTCGTAAAATGTATTTATTACCCATGGCGAGAGGTCAAGGATTGGGTAAATATTTGCTGCAACAGTTAGAAGCGGTCATTTTCGCACGCAAATTTCAACAAATTTGGATTGAAACTGCCAGCGTACTAACTGAAGCAGTACGACTTTACGAACGAAATGGCTATCAACCTGCTACAGGAGTAGAGACAAAAAGATGCGATCGCGTTTATTTAAAATCGATTACAACATAGTTGACGAAGCAACTTAGAGTAAGTTGAGATAATATTGTTCGGGCGATCGCGTTTACGTCGAATCGATCGATAGATATCATTGAAACTGTAAAAAGCCTGACATACTGACAGCCTGTAACCATGGCACTAGGTCAATCTTCATTTCGTCGTATTTTGCTGACGCGGTTGCTGTTACTAAGCGTGCCAGTGCTATTAATGGGAGTATACGTTACCTATCGTAAAGCTCGTTCTGCTTTTTTGGAAACTGCCAGACAAAATCTGACTGAAAGTGCAGTCAGAAAAGGCGAAATGCTTGGTCAATCAGTGGAATCTTTGGAAAGTATTTTATTGACTGCTAGCGATGCAGCAGTGTTGCGATCGACCTCTAAATTCCAGCGTCAAGAATTTCTCGAACGTTTAACTCGAAAATTACCGACCAAAATCGAATGCGTAAAGTTAACCGATATTAAAAGAGGAGAAGTAGTTGCCAGTACTTGCGACCTTCTTTCAGGAGTGGAAGAAAATTTATGGCAGCAGCAAAAACAAGAATTATTAGCCAACCCCGATCGCATTAATATCAAACTCATTTTACCCTCGACATCCCTAATTACAGGTTGGGGAAACGAAAAAATCAACGATGGCAACAATCAATTGAGGTTGTCTTTAACTGCACCAATTTACGACGATCGAGGGAGCTTGCGCTACGCTTTAAGTATTCGTTCGACTTTATTGCATCAAGAGAGAGTAGAACCAGGTTCGCTCGATGGTTATACCGTAGCAATCGATCGTCATGGCACAAT
Organism: Xenococcaceae cyanobacterium; assembly: GCA_051657945.1. Lineage (GTDB taxonomy): Bacteria > Cyanobacteriota > Cyanobacteriia > Cyanobacteriales > Xenococcaceae > CAZJTL01. Next base: position 2,646 of record JBOFLQ010000073.1, read on the forward strand.
TTTAGCTCATCCCTATTCCCAAAGAGTCGGACGCAATATTTCTCAAATGCCAGATTCGCATCGATTGCAATCGCTGTTGAGGAATGCGATCGCCGGGCAACCCGATTTTTTACACTTATTTTATTTAGAAAAAGATGGTGTCGAATTAGTAGCTGGTTATAGTTCTATTCCCAGTCCGATTAGTAGCGAACAAAAGCAAAAATGGATTATTTTAGCCGTTACGCCGATCGATAATGCACTCGCACCCCTAAAACAAATTCGCGAAGTGCTTGTTGCGATGACTTTTTGTTTGATTGGTGCTAGTTATTTGGCAACTTTGTATATTTCTCGCGATTTGGCATTGCCTTTAGAAAAATTACGAGATTATGCCCTCAAAGAAGAACATTTACATTCTAGAGAACCAATTTCTCATAACTTTAATATTCGCGAAATCAATCAATTGTCTAGCGCTCTTAATGAGATGATTGGTAGGTTGAAAACTTGGGGAGATGAAATTCTTTCTGCTTGGAAAGAAGCGCAAAATGCCAATCAATTAAAAAGTGAATTTTTGGCAACAACTTCTCACGAATTGAGAACTCCTTTGAACGGAATTATTAATTGTGTTCGCGTTGTTAAAGATGGTTATTGCGACAATGAAGAAGAGAAAGTTGAATTTTTGCAACAAGCTGATGATGCTGCCATTCATTTATTAGGAATCATCAATGATGTTTTAGATATTTCTAAAATTGAAGCTGGCAAACTTTCTGTGACTATTGAATCGGTAAATTTATTTAAAATTCTTGGTGAAGTAATCGATTTAGAAGCAGTACCAATTCAACAAAAAGGATTGGATTTTAAAACACCAGAATGGAAAAATATTGTTGTTGCTACCGATCCTGCTAAACTAAAACAAATATTGTTAAACATTATAGGGAATGCGGTTAAGTTTACCGAAGTAGGGGCGATCGAAATCGATGTTCGTATCGAAAAAATTGAAAAAGTTTTAGCAACAAAATACTATGAAGCTATTTATGACATCGAAAAAGATTATTCTCTCAATTCTTGGCTTTTTGCTTCAGAAAAGTTAAAAGTAGAATCTATTGTCGAGCGTGCCAACGAAGACGATCGCCACTATGACGATAGTTTATTTTTGGAAAAAAAAGAGCATGAAAACATACCAAAAATAGATCCTTCTGCTTTTCAAGAAAAAGTTATCATTATCGTTCGAGATACAGGAATTGGCATCGACCCCAGTCAACAACACAAACTGTTTCGTCCTTTTGTCATGGTAGATGGTTCGACTACTCGTAAGTTTGGCGGCACGGGTTTGGGTTTGGCAATCTCCCGCAATTTAATCGAATTGATGGGAGGGTCGATTACTTTATTTAGTGCTGGCGAAGGACAAGGGACTACTGTTGAAATTGCTATACCTTTGGTTCGCAACTCTCACACGATCGAGCCACAGGATGATGAATATTGAAGAAGGCAGGAGGCGTGATGTGCAGAAGGAACAAGTCTTTATGAGATTCGACTCCCCCTGAGAGATCGCCACTGAACTCCTGTTCAGTGGGGGTCTTAAACCCTTGCTCCATGATTGTCGCACTTCAAGGGCGATTTGGCAGTATTCCTTCTGCCTCCTGCCCTCTGCCCTCTGCCTTTCTTGATAATAATTTAACAATTTTCAACAAGTAAAGTCATCATTCGCAAAACAATGTTTTAAAACGTAAAAATAGCTCAAACATCAGCAAAAATATGCCATACACGATAGCGAAACTAGAGATTTTATTCCGCCGATGCAAGTTCGCTTTCGTTATTTAAGTATTTTATTTTTTTTAATAGCTTTTTCAATCGCTCCGAGTTTTCTACCTATTTCAAGCAAATTCTTTTTCTGTTCCTCCTCAAGTTGGGGCGCAGAAAGCAAAAAATTTGGCGAAAATGGTCGAGATGGTAGTAGGGGAAAAAATGGTCAACGAGGACAAGATAGCGACAATCTGACTATTTTTGCTGACGGTTCGCCCATGACTTTAGATTTATCTGGTGCGAATGGTGGGAATGGTGAAAGTGGGACAATTGGAGGCAACAGTAATTGTAACGATCGATCGATCGATTCCGAACGTAATTTACAGGGTGCTGATGGTGGAAGTGGTGGCGATGGTGGAGATGGTGGCGATGGCGGTAACGGCGGTTCTTTGACAATTTATACCGTCAATCCCGAATATTTAAAGCAAATTTATATCTCTGCTGCAGCAGGAAAGGGAGGCGAATCAGGACAAGGTGGCGCGGGGGGGCAAGGTTGCCAGTGTCAAGAATCTTATTCAACTCAGCAAGTTTGTAACGGCAATGATTGTACTACTCGCGAGTTTAAATGTCAGGATGGGTTGACTGGAAGTACTGGAAGAGGTGGTAGATCTGGTAGATCTGGAAATGTCGGTCGTCTGACTTTAATTAAGGGCGATCGCACTCTCGATCCCGATCGCCCGACTGCAACGGTAAAAATTTCAGAAATCAAGGATCGCGGTTTGACTCTTTCCAAAAATATTTGGGAAACTCGTACGGGCGCTACTACTTTATTCGCGCCAAATTCGATTCTGGCTGACGAATATACAATGTTAATAGATCGACTCGAACGTTCCGTACTGGTGGTTTGGGACGCACCAAGACCGTTTAAAGATTTTGCCGACACTCCCATCACTTTTGCTTTGGGCGATTGGGCTACGCCCAGGCGAAGCTATCGCGGTGTGGAAATAACTCCTTCCAAAGAGGTTTGGTTTGAAGCGAGAACTCAAGAACGTGAAAATATCACAGAAGTTTTTATTTCCAATGCTTTGAATGTTAAAGAAGTTACGCAACTCAAAAGTCAAGGTCTTTCGGGGAGGGGTAATAACCTTAGTTTAAATGTAACCGACGCTGCCGAAAAATCCGATCTTATTCTTACTGATTTTACGATTAAGTATCGCATCAATCGATCGCCAGCAGCAAAATACCGACCCGTACATGATTATGACAATGTCTACGAAGGAAAAATTACTCCAGAAATGATTTCTTACAACAATAATAACTTTGCGATCGAACTGGGAAAACTACCCATCAAACCAGAATTTCTCAAACCAGGACTTGCTGTAGAAGTAGAGTTAATCGCCGATCGTTCTTTTGCAGGGCGTACCAAACAACAAAAGCTATTTGTTAGAGAAGTTCTTAAATAAAGCTTTTAGCGATCGACACTCAGTTTCAGTACTGTTATTGCTGAGCAATTTTCTGGGCGATCGATTCCTAATCTTTATCCCCTATTCCCTATCCCCTATTCCCTATTCCCTATCCCCTATCCCTTATCCCCTATTCCCTACAATTTGACAAACACACTCAGACAAACAACGATAACGACAGCTAAAATAGTGAATAGAAAAAGATTTCTCAGCAAAAAAAACTGTTTTTGTAATTGCTCGTAAGATTCCCTAAGCCTGACAAATTGAAATCTCAATACTTTTTGCTCTTCTCGATCGCTGTCATTGACGCTATATTTACTGAACTGGTTGGTTAAATCTTTTAAACCGTCTTTGATTTGATGAGAAACCTTTTTTTGAAAAATAATCAATCCTTCTTCAACATCTTGCTTGATTTGATTGACTTCGTCGCTATATTCCAGTAGCAATTGCTTTTTTATTTTATCTATTTCTGGTTCGAGGAATTTGATAATTTGAGTCTCTATGTTAGAAGCATTACCATTGGTAATGTTTTCAGCTTGCTGGATACTTTCTGCGCTTAAATGAATATTTTCCAGTTTTCCGAGTAATTTATTTGATAATCCCGGTCCTAGCTGAAAATAGCCTTGATGGATAAACCTAACTACACTTGCTAACTCTTTTGCTGATGTGGTTTTGAGAACATATCCTCTCGCACCTGCTTGCAAGACTTGGTAAATATAATTTTCATCCTCATGAGAACTCAAAATCAAAACTTTGGTTTTGAGAAAACGATCGCAGATTACCCGCGTAGTCGTCAATCCATCCATCTGTGGCATTTCCATATCGAGAACTGCCACATCAGGATCTAATAACTCTATCTTTTCAAGTGCTTCCGCACCATTGTTTGCAGTTCCAATAACTTCGATGTCTTTCTCATGCCCTAAGTATAATTCTAAGGCTTGTCGAAGTACATTCTGGTCATCTGCTACCAGTACACGAATCATCGAAAAATCCTAATGTTAAGAACGATCTTTGTTAAGCTCAACAAATATAAAATATAAATATACTCGATTATCTGAAGCAAATTTTCAATAGCTACTAATTGACCGAACTGATGCAAATTTGCTAAATCGCTTCAATTTAAAACTACCAAGAACATTTGTTGACAGGCTTACGCGCCTTTAAGCCTCGCTTTATCTAAATTATTCAATGATAAATCTAGATAAGAAAGTATATCAGGAATTACACTATTTTTATCCAAATCGAGCAATTATTTTACTTAATTTGCGATTTTTGTTCGTGTTTTTAATAGCTGACCGTTCATCTGGCATTTGCGACTACATCGCTTAGGAAAGTTACCGCCGCTCGAAGAAGAAATGAAAAAAATCGGTCTTGAAATTCAGTTCGAGTTTTTTTTGGGCAAATACTTGACACAATATGGGAATTAACTGCTACTATTATTAAGGCAAACACATTGGGGTGTAGCCAAGTGGTAAGGCAGCGGGTTTTGGTCCCGCCATCCCTAGGTTCGAATCCTAGCACCCCAGTTAACTTAACTTAATAGTTCGTGTCCGATCGTTCATGATTTATTAATAAGCAGGAGTAAAAACGCTTCTGCTTATTTTAATTTGTTCGAGCAGGAAAAGCGCTATTCTAGACAAGGAACTTGATTTGTTAAGAAAAATTACAATATTTACTTATTTGCATAAATTTTTAGGTTTAAACATAAGTGATAAATAGAGAACAACAAAAAATCTAGATAATTAAAATAAATTCGAGAGGAAAAATCTCGATTTAATTCGGTATTCTGCACGAATAATTATCTTTGATAGTTGTTTTTCTAAATAAAAACATCATTGCTCGTTGAATTTTGTAACTACGCCAACAACATCCTTACAAACATCTGGTAGGCTGGATCTTAGCTTGTAAAATAGATTAATCGATTTAAAGCAAATTATTAAGAATATCTTGGCTTTTTGATGGTGAACAGCACTTATAAAGAACAATAAATACTCATCGATAAATAAAAACAATTAAAGGTAACTTAAACAACTAAATAGTAAAGAAAACCTTAACAAATTCATTTTTAAAAGCGATTTTTTAATTTTTTTTCACAAAAACTCACTATTAAAGCTATGAATGTATCTAAATTGTCAGAAAACGAGAAAACAAAAACACAGATAGACACAAATATATTAATAGAAACTGAGTTTCTTGCTGAGGAATTCAATTTAGTTGAAGTCGAATTTGCAACAGAAAACGAGGAAGTTGAAGGAGGAAGAAGTTCTGGCTACAGAAAAACGCATTCAGACGACAACGTCGGTGCTTTTTTCAAAGAAATGGCTCGCTATCCTCTTCTTAAGCCAGAAGAAGAAGTCGATCTAGCTCATCGCGTCAAATATCTGGTAGAAGCAGAAGAAATCAAACAACAATTGCAACTACAATTGCAAAGAAAGCCGAGCAAGTTAGAATTAGCGCAAGCTTTGGGGTTAGAAAACGAACGTCAATTCGAACATCGTCTTTATCTAGGACGAGTGGCGAAAAGAAAAATGATTCGTTCCAATCTGCGCTTAGTTGTCTCGATCGCCAAGCGTTATCTTAACAGAGGAGTACCTTTTTTGGATTTAATTCAAGAAGGCGCGATCGGCTTAAATAGAGCTACAGAAAAATTCGATCCCAACAAAGGTTATAAATTTTCTACTTATGCCTATTGGTGGATTCGTCAAGCCATCACCAGAACGATCGCTAACGATGCAAGAACGATCCGTCTTCCCATTCACATTGTTGAAAAACTCAATAAACTCAAAAAAGCTCAGCGCATTTTAAAGCAAGATTTACAACGCAATCCTAGCGAAAAAGAACTAGCTAAAGAGTTGGAAATGTCGGTTATTCAATTGCGCCAGTTACTGGAGTTGCGCCGACAGTCACTTTCTCTCAACCATCGTGTTGGTAAAGCAGAAGATACCGAGTTAGTCGATTTACTCGAAGATAACGAACTGCAACTACCAGAAGATCGAATGAACGAAGCAATGATGCGTCAAGAAATTGCTAATGTTCTCAGCGACGTACTCACCGAAAGAGAAAAAGACGTAATTACTTTGCGTTATGGTTTGGCTACCAGTCAACCTTATACTCTCGAAGAAGTAGGTGGAATGTTCAATCTCTCTCGCGAAAGAGTGCGCCAAATTCAAAGCAAAGCAATGCGAAAATTGCGTCGTCCTCAAGTCGCTCGTCGTCTTAAAGGATGGTTGACTTAAAAAAAGTGTAAAGTCGATCGGCTAAAGTGTAAAGTCTGAAGTTGTTTGTTAAAAATTCAGACTTTACACTTAAAATTTTTTGGTTGTTTGGTTTAAGCTAATTAAAAGATTGGCTACCAACAACAAATAACTAAGGACGAAATCTTTGTCTTTTAAATCCTGTCCAATTCGCTCCGCAATTTTTCCTCTAAGCCAGAGTTTTGCAAACAACTTGAAAATGAAAAGCGAAATTTCTATCTCTGGCATCAACCACGTTACTTTAGCCGTTCGCAATTTAGAAGAATCATTTCAGTTTTATCGAGAAGTTTTAGGGTTTAAACCTTTAGCCAAATGGGCGAAAGGAGCTTATTTTTTAGTCGGCGATCTTTGGTTTTGTGCGATCGAAGACGATCGAATCGAAGAATCAATTTTTAACGACTATACACACATTGCATTTACGGTTAGTCAAGAAGATTTCGAGTTAATTTGCGATCGCATCAAAAATTCAGGGGCGCAAATATGGCAAGAAAATACTAGTGAGGGCGCATCTCTGTATTTTACCGACCCCAACAACCATAAGTTGGAAATTCACGTTTCAGATTTGGAGACAAGATTAAAAACAATTAAAGAAAAACCTTGGGATGGTTTGGAAGTTTATGTTTGAGAATGGTTGACACTTTTATTTGTTAATCAATGGTAAAAAGTATTATAGTTTGGCATTTTCGATCGGTAGACTTCTTGCCAAAATAATAATTTTTTAAAAAGAGTCCACAGATAAACACAGATAAACGCAGATAAAACTTAGATGTGATGGACTTATGCAATTTGTCTAATTATAAAAAAATGTTCTGTATTCGTCCTGCTCGATCTGAAGATGTCGCTTCTCTATACGATTTGATTAAAGCATTGGCAGAATACGAAAAGCTTTCCCATGCCGTTGTAGGAGATATTGATACGCTTCAAAAACATTTATTTGGCGATCGTCCTTATGCCGAGGCAATCGTCGCTGAATGTGAAGGCAAATTAGTTGGATATGCTTTATTTTTTTATAATTATTCGACTTTTTTAACCAAACCAGGAATTTATATAGAAGATATTTTTGTGCGATCGCAATATCGTCGTCGTGGAATTGGTAGGGCTTTGTTAATCGAAGTCGCTCGAATTGCCGTCGAAATTGGTGCGGGAAGATTAGAGTGGAGTGTATTAGATTGGAATGAACCAGCAATTGAATTTTATCGGCAAATGGGCGCTTCAATACTGACACAATGGCGTATTTGTCGAGTTAGTGAAGATAATTTGCAGAATTTAGCCAATTGACTCGTTGGAGTAGTTTATAAAATTATTTGAATAATGTCCAAACAAGCCGAACAAAATACTGCAATACTTTACGTAGTGGGAACTCCAATCGGCAATCTCGAAGATATTTCTTTGCGCGCGCTACGAATTTTAAAAACGGTAGATTTAATTGCAGCAGAAGATACTCGCCATACGGGCAAATTATTGCAACACTATCAGATTAATGTGGCAATGATTAGCTACCACGAACATAACAAGCTTTCTCGTTTGCCAGAATTATTAGACCATCTCAAACAAGAAAAGACAGTCGCTTTGGTGACAGATGCGGGAATGCCAGGAATATCCGATCCAGGTTACGATTTGATTGCAGCTTGTATTGTTGAAAAAATTACTGTAATTCCTATTCCTGGTGCGACGGCAGCGATCGCGGCTTTGGTTGCTTCTGGTTTACCTACCGATCGCTTTGTTTTCGAAGGTTTTTTACCGACTAAAGATCGAGATAGACAAGAGCGTTTGCAATTGCTCGATCGCGAAACACGGACGATAATTTTTTATGAAGCACCCCATCGTTTGGTAACCACATTAGAAGATTTGGCAGTAGTTTTCGGCAAAGAGCGACAAATAGTTTTAGCCAGGGAATTAACTAAGTTATACGAAGAGTTTTGGCGGGGAAATATTAGTGAGGCGATCGCGCTTTACAGCGAAACTCGCCAACCCAAAGGAGAATTTACCATCGTCGTTGGCGGTGTCGAAGTAGCTAAAACTATAGAGATGTCTGAAGAAGATCTCAAAACAGAATTGAAACTTATGATCGAAGAAGGAATTTCTCGATCGCAAGCAAGTCGCCAACTAGCTCAAATAACCTCGCGATCGCGCCGAGAACTTTATCAGTTAGCTTTAAAAATAGAACTAGACTGAAATTTGTTCATCGGGCAGAGGGCAGAGGGCAGAGGGACGGCGGATAAACAAATCGGAGGACACCTCCGATTTTTCCGCCTCCAGAGGGCAGAAGGTAACAGCCGTTTTTTACTTCTTACGCGGCACACGCGGCACACTTTTCCCCACACCTCCTACAACCCCTATTTTCTCTGGCAAGCATAAATTAAAGGATTACTGATATCTAAAAGGCGATCGAGCGATTGAGATGCTTCGGCGCGATCGCATACGTGAGTTTCGATAAAATTCGCGATCGTTTCTGAGATTAAAGCGCGAATTTTATCTTCTGGTTGAGTAGCTGGAAAATCGAGAAACCCCGTACCGACAGTATTATCGATGGGATTGGCGATCGCAAAATGATTTGCTCCTTCTAAAAGCAATAAATAGCAATCATTTCTTCCCCCAACTATAGCTTCAGAAAAAGTACGAGCGATCGGAGTGGTAGCATTTTCGTAATTAATACCGTAGAGTTTAGAAGCATTAGAAATCAAGCCGTCGCAAGTTCCTCCCATTAATAAGGTAGGAATGGAATTTGGTAAAGGTAAAATCGTACCGGGTTCGTAGCCCAAATTTAAAATTCCAAGACTGTGAGCGCCATAGGCAAAAACTGCGCTTAGTTGCGGAAAAAACTGAAGATCGGCACTTTCTAGCGCAACTCTCCCCCCCGCAGAATGTCCGCCCAAAATAATTTTATCTAGCGCCAGCATTCCAGTCAAAATTCCTTCTGTTTGCAAACATTCTAATTCGTTTAACAAAGTTGACAAAGCCGAAGCAGTGGGATTATTTCCATAGTTTTCTGGCTTGTAAGCAGCCACATTTATCCCAGGTGTGAGATTAGCCATCTCAGAAAAATCTTTTGTAATCCAGTTATATGTAACTACTACTAATCCTCGTCGCGCTAGATCGATCGCCAACCATTGATACATTTCCGCACCGCAGTTATAACCGTTTAAGAAAATGACTACGGGAAAAGGTGCTTTGTCGCGATCGGCTGGTATGATTCCAGAATTATTTTCCATTTCGCTACTCGACATTTTAGCTGGATAAGTAACTTTGAGATGAATAGTATCGTAAGGAGGATTGGCAGTCTCAACTTTAGCAGCTCGATAAAAAGCACGAACATCCATATAAATATCCTTTAATTATTTTGGCGATCGATATTCTATTAATCTATCTATTTTCTGTTCGAGCAGTAGACGATCGACTACATTGTGTTGCATCAACACCTATCTTGCTATTATTTATGGCGGTGAGAATATCGGTTAAATCGATCTAGTTGAATTTTGATAAGTAGTGAGAGAAAAATTGGTAAAATCAGCGCTATCGAATCTGCGAATTCCTCGATGAGTTGTTTTGTTGTCAATCTTCCAATCAATTGCAAAACAAAATTTTTCTTCTGTTTCTAACTTAAGGGGGCAACTAATCGAAATACCTTCATCAAAATGCAAGGTAAAATTATTTTCTGCCAATGTTTCTAATGGTTGCCATGCTGTTTCAACTGGCGACGATACTTGAAAATCACTCTTTATTTGTTGCTGTATTCCCAAAAAGCGATCGCACTGTTGAGGTGTAGGCGATCGCTCGGGTTTTTCTGGAAAACTCTCTAAATGTTCGGGGATAATGGTAATTTTTTGTAAGCCACTAGCATCATAAAGAATTCCAGCAGATGCACGCCTATCTTTATATCTAAAACCAGTTTCAAAACCAAAAACTGGCTCAAATTTAATTTCGGTAGAACCCCAGGAAAAACTATTATTTAAAAATAAGGCGTTTAGCTTTGATTTTTTGTAGGGGCCAAAAGTTTGGGTTTCAGTTTCATCTTTACTATAAATATAATGATTTTGATGGTCGATCTGAGTGCGATCGGCATTAACATGTAAACTTCTAATACACTTAAAAGACTTTAGTAATTCTCGCTCGGCATTATAAGTGTTCCAAACACCGTGCCAGTCTCCCATGTGATATTCGCAAAAATTATCCCAATTTTTTAGCCGATCGTTCATGGTGTATTTAAAGATTTAATTGCTGGGCAATTAAGTCAAAATCTAGCAAATTATGCTAACAAAACCAATCAGCTATAACGAGATCTTATTTTTAATTTTTTTTCGATCGAATCAAATTATTTGTAATGCATTTACTTTTAAAAAAATCTTTAATATGCTAATGATTACTTAGCTACAAACATGATTATTTAATTTCTCGATCTTGCAAATAAAGATTGACTGCTTCATCGGGACTACCAATAAATTTAACTTTGCCGCGATCGAGCCAAATAACTTTATGACAAGATTCTTTAATTAATTCCATCGAGTGAGAAACAAGCAAAACAGTGACATTATCTTGCCAAAACTGTTTCATTCTTTCTTGGCATTTTTGTTTGAAACGTTCGTCTCCCACAGAAAGAACTTCATCGAGAATTAAAATATCTGGATTGATATCGGTAGCGATCGCAAAACCCAATCTCGCCGCCATTCCTGAAGATAAACCTTTGACGGGATAAAGAGCATAATCTTCTAATTCGGCAAATTCTAAAATTGCCTTCGTTCTCGCTTTCATTTGTTGACGAGAAAAACCCAACATTACACCATAAAGAGTAATATTATCAATTACTGAAAGTTCGATATCAAAACCAGCACCGAGTTCGATTAATGGTGCAATTTCTCCCTTAACTCGAATCGAACCAGTACTAGGTTGTAAAATACCAGAAATTAATTTTAATAAAGTCGATTTTCCCGAACCATTAGAACCAATAATGCCTAATTTTTCACCGCGATCGACAACAAAACTTATTTCATCGATCGTTAATTTTTTAGCTGGTTGACGATATTTTCCTTCCATAATAGATAAAAGAGTTTTCTTTAAATCGTAAGAAAACTCTTCTTGAGTTCTGCGCCAAAGAGAAACGCGATCGAAACGAATAGCTTCTTCCATTTATAGTAAATCGATAAATTGATGCTGCCACCAACGAAAACAAACCCAACCTAAAGTTAAAATTATAATGCCACTCAGCCAAGCTTGAATAATGAGCATTGGCTCTGGTAATTGACCCAACAAAGAAATTTGACGAATACTTTCAACGATCGGAAATAAAGGATTTAATAACAAAATATTTTTGACTTGTGCTGGTACTATGGCTGACGGATAAAAGATCGGCGAAGTCAAAGAAACTGCAAACCCAACCAATTCATAAAAATAGGGTAAATCGCGAAAGAAAACATAAAGAGCGCTCACTAAAAACCCTACTCCAGCACAAACTAATACTAAAGCAGATAAAGGAAATAATAACAATAAAACATTAAAAATATTTTTAGTTATTATTAAAGTAACAATGGCTAATAAAGGTAGCATTCCTACGCACAATTGAAAGATATTTGCTCCAATAGTTGATAGTGGAAAAACAGCTAAAGGTAAATTGATCTTATTAATTAAATCGCCATTTTTTACCAAAGATTCTAAAGCTTGATTGGTAGAAGAAATGAAAAAATTAATAACCGCCAAACCCGTAAAAGCTGCCAAAGCATAATTGAGAATAGAATCTTGATAATAACGAGAAAATGTCGTTCCAAAAATAGCCGTATAAATAACCGTCAAAATAATTGGATTCAACAGCGACCAATAAACCCCTAAAATAGAACCTCGATAACGTCTCTTTAAATTTCGCACGACCAAAACAGACAGCAACTCCCAATATCTCTGAAATCGCGAATAAACAGGCCGCATTTTAGTAGATAAGATCGTATCAATCACAAAACCACCAATATTTAAACGAGTATTCTATATTAAAAACTTTGACGCTTCATAAGTATGATTGTTTCTAAACTTCTTACTTTGCGTACGATCCTCCTTGAGGACTTATCTAAATTCCGAACTTAGATTGTCTCCTTTTGCTTTAAACTGTGAAATGGCTTAATTTATCGAAATAAAGCAGGCATGGATATAGGGCAAAAAGTTAAAGTATACCGTCTGAGAGACCGAGTCTCTCCCCAACTTGTGTCAAAATTAGGTAAAGTTGGCACGATTAAAGAGTTCAAAATGACTGATGGAAGCGGTGTTGGCGCGATAGTTCAATTTGACGATCGCTCCTCCACTTGGTTTTTTGAAGACGAACTCAAACTAGTAGATTAATATCAAAAAGGCGAAAGGCAACAGGCAAAAAAATTATGTCTTTAGTTATCACATTTTTGGGTAAGGGTGGTACTGGTCGTACAACTGTGGCGATCGCTACTGCTAAAAAACTTGCTAGCCTTGGGTCAAGAGTCTTGTTAGTAGGTTCTGACCCCAGCCCCGCCTTAAATCTGGCTTTGGGAACAGATTTACACTCGCAACCAAAACAAATAAATCATAATTTTGAAGCCGTTCAATTGCAAGCAACCGCACTACTAGAGAACGGTTGGGAACAACTCAAAGAATTAGAAAAACAGTACGTACAGTCTCCCACACTTAAAAATGTTTACGGTCAAGAATTAGCAATTCTGGCAGGAATGGATAGCGCACTCGCTCTTAATGCTATCCGCGAATACGACGATAATGGCAAATACGATATCATCGTTTACGATGGTTCGGGAGACGCTAGAGAAATAAGAACCCTAGAAACACCAGAAATAATTAGTTGGTACGTTCGTCGCTTTCGTAGCGTTTTACTCGAATCAGATATTTACAAGTCAATTTCTCCGTTCATTCAACCAGTTACTAGCGCGATTTTTAATACGGGTTGGAACCCAAATAACTCTAGTGGCGAACCATTCGATCGCGCCAACCAACTTTTAGATAAAGGCAAAGCAGTTTTAAGCGATCCCAAAAGACTGATTGCTTATTTAGTCAGCGATGATACTCCGATCGCCCTTGCCACAGCAAAATATTTATGGGGTAGTTCTCAACAAGCTGGTTTGACTGTCGGCGGTTTATTGCTTAATCGAGGACAAACCAACGAAGCGATCGCCCAAGAATTTACACCCCTAAACGTAATTTCTCTTCCCACCTATTCGGGAAGCGATTTAACATTATTGAGCGAAGCATTGCCCGATTTTCGTCAAACTCCCAGTGTACCGAAACCGCTAACAATTGACACAGCTAACCGACAAATCAAAGTATTTTTGCCAGGATTTGACAAAAAACAAGTCAAACTAACTCAATACGGCCCTGAAGTTACCATTGAAGCAGGCGATCGCCGACGCAACATTACTTTACCCCCTTCTCTTAGCGGTCAATCTGTTAAAGGAGCAAAGTTTCAAGACGGTTATTTAATTATTTCGTTGTAGTTGTCAATTTGATAACGGCTGGTAGAGACGCGAAATTTCGCGTCTCTACATAAATTTGGTGTTTGTACCTAAATTTGTTGTTTTTACCTAAATTTCGCGTCTCTACATAAATTTGGTGTTTGTACCTAAATTTGTTGTTTTTACCTAAATTTCGCGTCTCTACATAAATTTCGCGCGTCACGACAAAGTACGCAAGTAAATACGAATTGGTAGTAGGCAATTGCACCGATTGAAATAGCGATCGCCAATACCGTATAGTACTAAAAAATACGCTAAGTAATTTCCGATCTTACTTAAGTAACACAACCAAAATATTGCATTGATGAAACAGACTGCTTTTGTTTATGTAATAGCTAGTAGTTTTGCTGCGATCGGGTTTTCTAACGATCCCAGCTTCGCTCAAATCTCACCAGATGGTACGCTACCAACAAACGTTACTCAATCTGGTAACGTATTTAATATTAATAGCGGAGCGCAAGCAGGTAACAATCTGTTTCATAGCTTTGAAGAATTTTCCTTACCCACCAATTTCACCGCATCTTTTAACAACGATGCCAGCATTGCCAACATCATCAGTCGAGTTACAGGCGGAAAGATTTCCAATCTCGACGGTTTAATTAAAGCTAATGGCAATGCCAACCTCATTTTAATTAACCCCAACGGGATCGATTTCGGCGCAAACGCTAGACTGAGTCTAGGCGGATCTTTTTTAGGTACGACCGCCGAAAGTATTCAATTTGCAGACGGCACAGAATTTCGCGCCGCCAAAACTCAAGCCACACCTCTATTGACAGTAAGCATACCGATCGGGCTGCAATTGGGACAAAATTCGGGAGCGATTAATGTAAAAGATACAGGACACAACATAACTCTCGCCCGTCCGATACTTTCTCCTTTTGTTAACAATACTACTGACGGACTCAAATTAGAATCTGGTAAAACTTTAGCCCTCATTGGCAGTAACATTAACCTGGCAGGAGGAAAGCTAACCGCTTCAGGAGGCAGATAATGCTAAAGGAATATTTAATTGTGCCGATTGTCGCATTAGCGCCAGCTCTAACTTGGGAATCGATGGCAGAGTTGAAATTAGACCATACTTAGCTAATTTTGTCGATCTTTCTACTTTACCCGCAGAACCTCTCCATCGTAGCCAGGTTGTCGCTTTATCTTGCGGGGGCGATCGCGCCGATCGCGACAGCACTTTTACGATCGCTGGTAGAGGAGGATTACCACCACAACCAACAGCGCCTCAAGAAAGCGAATCTTTAGTTAGTTTTGATTCATCTTCTGCCAAGACTAACAATTTACCCAGACAAGCTAACCAGATTAAAACAAAAAAAATCAGCTCGATACCGATACAAATGCAAAGCTGGTATGTCAATGCCAAAGGCAGAATTGTTTTAAGCGATCGCAACGCCTGCACGGAGTGCAATCGCGCGATCGAACTAGTTGCCAGTAATAACTATTTTAATTCCCTCAATTGCACGCGCTAACAGCATCATGGTTCATAGTTCATTGCAAAAAAAGGGAACAGGGAACAACGGCGCGATTGGGATCGGAGGAAACCTCCGCCGATCGCGCCTTGGGAACAGGAGGAAAAGCAGAAGGTAACAGCCGTTTTTTACTTCTTACGCGGCACACGCAGCACACTTTTTCCCTAGCCCCTAGCCCCTAGCCCCTATTCCCTAGTCTTTATTCCCCGAACTTTAGCAACTTTAGGAATTGTCACAGCAGGTTTATCGAGCGAAACTGCAACCATCAGCGGTTTGGAAACATTATTTTTTTGAGAAGATGTCGCAAACTGAAAAATTCCTCCTTCGCCGTTCGTCCAGAAACCAACCACAGAAGCCACAAACGCCGCCGCGATCGCCCCTCCAGTTATCGTCCATAACTTTCTTTTGTGACGACGACGAGAAATGCTCTGGAAAACTCGCTCTGATAACTGTTCTGCCGATGGCTTGGTGGCAGGGATGCTAATATTTTGCATTCTCTGGCGCAACTCAAGTAACTGCTTGTAAATTTGCTCGAATTCAGGATCTGTTTCCAACCATTGTCGAACTTGTTGGCGTTCTCGACCGTTTAATTCGTCATCGAGATAAGCACTTAATAATTCAAAGCGATCGGTTTCAACAAAATTAGTTTCGTCTGGCTCGTTTTGCTGTCCATCGTGGTTAGGAGCTTCGTGATTAAAGGTCATGGTGGCTTATTAATAATGAGAATGAGTCAGATTGAACGGGTAGCTACAGGTCTAGTAGTTCATAACGTCAATGTACGGCAAAAACTAATCCGCGCCTTTGCGGACACCAAAACTAAATCGATTATTCCGTTCACTCAGTTCTCACCTATTTCTCAAATATCATTGGTCGAGGTAATTTTGCAAGACCGACTGCAATTTTAATCTTGCCCTAGCAATTCTCGATTTTACAGTTCCTAGAGAAACTCCAGTAATTTCAGCTATTTCCTCATAAGCCATCCCTTCAATTTCTCTGAGGACGATTGTAGTACGAAACGCCTGTGGTAGATCGGCAATTGCACTTTGCAATTGTTCGTAAAATTCTCTACTACTGAGGTCGTCATCTGGGCTGGGAGATTCTGAAACAATTTCCCATCCCAATTCACCATCGTCCATGCGGCGAGGCGCGTCTAGAGATAGAGGTTCGGCAATTTTTTTGCGTTTGCGTAACTCGTCATAAAACAAGTTAGTTGTAATGCGACTCAGCCATCCTCTAAACTTAACTGGTTCATTTAAACGCTTAATATTGCGATAAACCCTAATCCATACTTCTTGAGCTAAATCGGCTCTTTCCGACCAGTCAGGAGCTAAATGATACAAAAGCTTCTCTACGTGGGATTGATAGCGACGCAACAACTCTGCAAAAGCCGCGCGATCGGGCTGCATTCCTTCTTGACAGCGCAAAATCAAATCATAATTAGAGAGTTTGTCTAAGTACACTGACTTTTGAGAATTTTTAATCTCAACGTTCCGTTCTGACTGCTGCGAGCGGCGCGCTTTGGCAAGCTCGATCGGTGAAGAAGTTGACAGATCTGCTGTCACTCCCATACCGCAAATCTCTGACCAGTATACAGGAATAGACTGACTCATGAACTTACTCAAGGCCTCACTAATACCCTTGTCGTTTTCCAGACTGTCTATTTTTCAAAAAGTTCCTAAATCAACTTAAAAAAATTTCTCTTCCAACTCACTTTTTAGCTTTTAATCCCTATCCTCTATCTTTCGGGGGTAGGTTTTTAATAAACTAAAAGAAATTAGTAGTTTTATTGTGGGGTCAACTTTTACCTATTAGTCATTTCTACTTTTTTCCCTGGACTAACTGCACTTTTATTCTCCTCTGCTTAAATCTAAAAAACCTACCCTTGAAAGATTAGGGGAAACTAGCAACTAGCAACTAGCAACTAGCAAGTTATTATTTATTACTTCTGCCCATTGCCCGATGCCCGGTGCAGCGTTGCCCATTGCCCATTGCCCATTGCCCATTGCCCGTTGCTCGATGCCTCATGAACAATAAACTATTATGTCCGTAATTTCCCAAAAAATTTGCTTGCTTGGAGATTTTAGCGTAGGTAAAACCAGTCTGGTGCGACGTTTTATTGAAGGCGAGTTTAGCGATATCTATCAATCCACCGTCGGAGTGAAAATATCGCGCAAAATGATGACGCTTTCTAATGCTTCGGAAAGGCAAATACAATTGTTAGTTTGGGATATAGAAGGACAAACTAGATTTAAAGCGATCGCTCCTGATTATTTACGAGGAGCAAAAGGAGCAATCATTGTCGCCGACTTAAATCGACCTTCTACCATAGATAGCATTTTCAACCATGTCAATCTTTTCAATCAAGTTAATCCCAACGGTTTGAGCATTATTGCCCTCAATAAATCAGATTTAAGTCCTCCAGAGCGATTGACAAAGATAAAGAGAGTTTATCAGTTTGACAGTAATCCTCAAATTCTTGCTACTCATGTAACCTCAGCCAAAAGCGGAAATTCTGTTAATGATATTTTTCAACAATTAACCGATCGAATAGTATTGGGGAATAGGGAATAGGGAGTAGGGAATAGGGATTAGGGATTAGGGGTTAGGCAATAATCGATCGCCACAAAAAATCGATCTAAATACTGAAAGCTAAGTACGGTATGCCGTAAACTTTTTTAAGCAGATCGAAATGAATAGCCAAATCCTAAATGATAGAATTATTAAGAGTTATTGAACGTCGCTCGTTTCTAGCCGCTCTAAACTCTTAGCTCTTAAAATAATCGATCGAAATAAAAATATAGAATTGCTATGTTTAAAAACCTGCTGGGAGATCCCAACGCAAGAAAGCTCAAAAAATTCCAGCCTTTGGTTACTGAAGTTAATCTGCTCGAAGAAGAAATACAAAAGCTTTCTGACGACGAACTGAAAGCAAAAACAGCAGAATTTAGACAGCAACTAGAGAAAGCAACTACAGATAAACAAAGAGAAGATATCCTCGAAGATATTTTACCCGAAGCTTTTGCCGTAGTTAGAGAAGCTGGCGTTAGAGTTTTAGGAATGCGACACTACGACGTTCAGCTACTTGGCGGTATCGTCCTCCATAAAGGACAAATCGCCGAAATGAAAACGGGTGAAGGAAAAACCCTAGTTTGTACCCTGCCAGCCTATCTCAACGGTTTGACTGGTAGGGGTGTCCACGTCGTTACCGTTAACGACTATCTAGCTCGCCGTGATGCTGAATGGATGGGACAAATTCATCGCTTCCTCGGTTTGAGCGTTGGTTTGATTCAATCGGGCATGAATCCGAGCGAACGCAAAAAGAACTATGCTTGTGATATCACATATACTACAAACAGTGAATTAGGCTTCGATTATTTGCGCGATAACATGGCAACCGCAATGGAAGAGGTCGTACAACGTCCTTTTAACTATTGCGTTATCGACGAAGTAGACTCAGTTTTAATCGACGAAGCAAGAACGCCCCTAATTATTTCGGGACAGGTAGAACGTCCTACAGAAAAGTATATTCAGGCAGCACAAATTGCTCGTGAATTAATCAAACAAAAAGAAGAAGGAGACGGCGGCGATTACGAGGTTGATGAAAAAGCTCGTAATGTCTTGATGACTGATAATGGTTTTGCCAAAGCAGAACAGTTGTTAGGAGTTAACGATCTCTACGACCAAGATAATCCTTGGGCGCACTACATGTTCAACGCCATTAAGGCGAAAGAATTATTTACAAAGGACGTAAATTACATCGTTCGCAACGGCGAAGTAGTAATTGTGGACGAGTTTACAGGGCGGGTGTTAGCTGGCAGACGCTGGAGTGACGGATTGCACCAGGCGATCGAAGCAAAAGAAGGTGTAGAGATTCAAAACGAAACCCAAACTCTAGCGACAATTACCTACCAAAACTTTTTCTTGCTTTATCCCAAGCTGGGAGGAATGACTGGTACTGCCAAAACAGAAGAAACCGAGCTAGAAAAAGTATATAACCTCCAAGTTACGATTATTCCTACCAACCGCATTCGGAAGCGTATCGATGAGTCTGATGTCGTCTACAAAAACGAGATTGCCAAATGGAAAGCAATTGCCGAAGAGTGCGCCGAAATCCATAAAATAGGTCGTCCCATCTTGGTCGGTACTACCAGCGTTGAAAAATCCGAACTACTCTCGCAACTGCTTAGAGAAAAAGAAATCGAACACAATTTGCTCAACGCCAGACCAGAAAACGTCGAACGCGAGTCAGAAATTGTCGCTCAAGCAGGGCGTAAAGGAGCAGTCACGATCGCGACAAACATGGCAGGACGCGGTACAGATATTATCTTGGGCGGAAACTCCGACTATATGGCGCGGTTGAAGATTCGGGAATATTTTATGCCCAAAATCGTCATGCCCGAAGATGATGATTTGATGGTAGACGTTCCTGGAGTGGGCGGAAGAGCAAAACCACAGGGTTTTGCTCCTGGTAAAAAAGTTAAGACTTGGCGCGCATCGCCGCAGATTTTCCCGACTGAATTATCTGCCGAAACGGAAAAATTACTCAAAGATGCTGTTAAATTTGCCACCCAGCAGTATGGCGAGCAAAGTTTACCAGAACTAGAAGCAGAAGAAAAAATTGCGATCGCGGCAGAAAATGCCCCTGTAGACGACCCCGTCCTTGAAAAGCTGCGGCAAGTTTATAAAGCAATTCGCAAGGAATACGACAATTTTACCGATCGCGAACACAATGATGTAGTCGAATTGGGCGGTTTACATGTAATTGGAACGGAGCGTCACGAATCTCGACGAATTGACAACCAATTGCGCGGACGTGCTGCCAGACAGGGCGATCCAGGTTCGACTAAGTTCTTTTTGAGTTTGGAAGATAACCTGTTGCGAATTTTCGGCGGCGATCGCGTCGGACGTTTGATGGAAATGTTCCGCGTTGAAGAAGACATGCCGATCGAATCGAAAATGCTAACTTCTTCTTTGGAAGGCGCGCAGAAAAAAGTAGAAACTTTCTACTACGACACCCGCAAACAGGTATTTGAATACGACGAGGTTATGAATAACCAACGTCGCGCCATTTATGCCGAACGTCGTCGCGTACTCGAAGGACAAGATCTTAAAGAACAAGTAATTCAATATGCCGAAAAGACGATGGATGAAATCGTCGATGCCTACGTCAATCCCGAATTACCTCCCGAAGAATGGGATTTGCAAAGCATGGTCAACAAAACCAAAGAGTTTGTTTACCTGTTGCAAGATTTAGAACCATCCCATCTCGATGATATGAGCGTGGGCGAAATGAAAACTTTTCTTCACGAAGAAGTGCGTAAAGCATACGATATCAAAGAAGCTCAAATTGATTCGATTCAAGTCGGTTTGATGCGTCAAGCAGAAAGATTCTTCATCTTGCAACAAATTGATACTCTCTGGCGCGAACACCTCCAAGCAATGGATGCTTTGCGCGAGTCGATCGGTTTGCGTGGTTACGGACAAAAAGATCCCTTAATCGAATACAAACAAGAAGGTTATGAAATGTTCTTAGAGATGATGATTGATATTCGTCGCAATGTCGTTTACTCTCTGTTCCAATTTCAGCCTCAAGGACAACAACCTCAAGAAGAACCTCAAACTGTTTAATAGTTGATGGTTCATGGTTCAGTGCTTCATGGTTGATTGGATCGATACCATCTAGCTTAGTGAAGTACCCGACGCTCATTCATACGAATAGAGCGCGGGCTTCTAGTTTCATTCGCCCTGCCTCTTATTTTGGAAACCTATCGTAGGAGGTCGCGACATCGCGTCCACTAGCAAGGCGCTTTTTATTCGGAGGTCTCCTCCGAATAAAAAGCGCCGCAGGAGTCCGCCTTCCGCAGACCCATAGCTGAACCGCTAAAAATTGTCTAACTTTTACGGCGCGCTTTCGTCAATTCGGAGGCAACCTCCGAATTGACGCGCCTTACCTAACTACAATTGGAAGGATACTTGTCTGGCTTGGTTTTCGCCTTGCGTAGAAGCCTTACGACTCTAGTTAGAACCCGTGTTAGAGAGTATTTAGTTGTCTTGGTACTAAAGCTAGTATATAACATCTGAAACCCTTGCTGTATAAAGATTTTGTGTCTAATTTGTCAACCCTGACTCGACTCTCATGAGGCGTGGACGGCGAATTTACTTCGCCGTATTGAACGCCGTCCCGACACTGACACTGCGTGTACAGTGCGGGACTTCCCGTCGAGAAAGTTAAATTAAGCAAGATAAGCTTTATCCGGCACGCACAATGAACTATGAACCATCAACAACGAACATTTTTAATTTATGTAACTATTTAAAAACCGATATTAAGTTTTAGATCTTCTCACAAAGCTTTGCCGACCCGAACTTGTTGGTATTGTCAAAATAAACTCTGTATTAGGGATGAGTAAAAAATTTTTTGCTCCCTTCAACAGTATCGAAGTTAACAGTAGAAATTAATAACTGATGTACAGACGCAATCGGCTCGCGTCTCGATCGACTGATAACTAATTCAAGCTTCTCCTCACCAACACGATCGGCAAAATGAAGATATTACTCAAAATATCGTTTAAAGGGAACAGGGAACAGGGAACAGGGAACAGGGCAGGTCTTGGAGGGAGATTTGAATCGAACCAAGACAAACCACTTACATTTGTGGGGAACGTTTCTTTCCCAAAGGTTGGTCGAGGGAACGAACTCTCATCAAATCTTGTCTCCAACCAACCAATCCAACTGTTGCCCGTTGCCAAGGCAGTCAAATGGTCGGTTTCCTCCGATTTGTTTACGGCGCGCCAAGGCAATAATGATGTAACCTCACGGCGGCTATACAAATCTGAGGTCTCCTCAGATTTTGCCGCCTTAGAATTGACGCGCCTTACCTGCCGCCGTTCCCTGTTCCCTCGACCGAAGGTCTTTGAATGAGCGATCGCTTTCCAACAAAATTTAGACCGAGCAATTTTTTTTCTGAAGGCGATCGATTTATGGTTTTAAGTTTTTTATGGATTTTGCTACATAGCTTAGTTGGTTTTTGTCTGTCTTTTGTGACAACTAATTTTTGGTTTGGTATTTTGTTTATTTTAATTTTTCTACCGATCTATCATTGGAATCTCAGCAATGTTGGTGTTAGAACTAACGAACCAATGCTCGTAATGGTTTGTTCTGCACCCAGTATCTTGGCGCTTAGTTGGTTGATGTGTTTGCAGAGAGCGGATTTATCTCCGATTGCGGCTGTTGCATCTAGTTTAGTTGCAGTTAGTTATTCTTTAAGTACTATTGAAGCTTCCAGTAAATGTTTTGGCAAAAAATCATGGGCGATCGCGATCGCCACTTTTTTATCGTGTTTCGGTTTGGCGTTAGGTTGGTTGGTACGAAATATCTTTAATTAGCAATTAGCTATTTTTGTTGTTGCAAAAAAATTTCGATCGAATCGATCGCCCCTTGGGGATTATCGGCGATCGTAATGTTTTCTTTGGCTAATTCTAGAAAAAAAGCTTGGCTGTCGCTTGAATGATTCAACAAAATAACTTTTTTACCGTTTTTAAGAGCTAAAGCTATTTCTGATGTCGTACCTATGCCCATACCGCAAGCAATGACAACATCGGAAGAAAGAACGTTGATATTGTTGCGAGCATTTCCCAAATCGGTAAAAATTGCCAAATCGATCCACTCTGACATGCCCTCAGAATTTTTACCTGGCAAAATTCCCACAGTTAAACCGCCGACTGATTTTGCTCCCGCCCCAGCAGCCTCCATCACTCCGACTTTTCGACCCCCAGTAAGCAATACCCATCCTTTGGTAGCAATTAGTTTGCCAAGCTCAAAAGCTAAATCGCGATCGCTATCCCTTGCACCCTCACCAGCCCCCATCACGCCGATAACGATTTTTCTCATAGTTCATAATTCATTGCCCCTACTCCCCACACTCCCCACACCTCCCACACCTCCCACACTTCCTAGCCCCTCTCCCCTACTTAATATTTCTTCGCCGCAGTCGCTATACGGGAGATAATGCTAGTCAACAATACCAGTAAAACTAGAATAAAAGCAGCCGCCCAAGCTAGTTGTTGCTGATTTTTAAAAGGGACGATCGCGAAGTTATAAACCAGTACGGCAAGGGATGCAGTTGGCTCCATCAAAAGATTGTTCCAATTTGGCCAAAATTGAGTGAACAAAGCCGTAAATAGCAAGGGTGCAGTTTCTCCAGCAGCACGCGCTAAAGCCAGGGTAACGCCTGTAATAATTGCAGGAATAGCGGCGGGTAAAACTACTTGTAATACTGTTTGATAGCTATTCGCACCTACGCCTACTGAAGCTTGTCTTACTTCTTGAGGTACTAGTTTTAAAGCTTCGTCGGTAGTCCTAATGATAATCGGTAACATTAGAATAGCTAAGGCAAATCCTCCAGCCCAAGCAGAATAAGTCTTAAACGTTAAAACGATTACACCATAGGCAAAAACACCAATAATAATCGAGGGAACGCCGCTGAGTACGTTAGTAGCAAAACGAACCCATTGGGCTATTTTGCCTTTACTAAATTCCGACAGATAAATAGCAGCCATCACGCCGACGGGAACGCTAATTAACGTACCGATACCAACCATTAATAAAGTTCCGACGATCGCGTTGCCAAAACCTCCGTCTTGTGACATTGGCGGCGGGGGTAATGTGGTTAAAACTTCAAAATTAAGCGAACTAATTCCTTGAATGAGCAGGTAACTTAAAATAATTAACAGAGGGACGATCGCCGCAAGCATAAATAAGCTAGCAACCCCCGTCATCAACAATCCAAACAAAGTACGAGGTGATGTAGGATTGCGCTTGAGGCTGCCATGCTCGAAACCAGAGTTCGAGTGAGTGGAAGAAGATTCAGTAGTCATACTTGATTGGGGAATATCTTTTAAATTTTTTGCAGTCTAACGACTAAGAGTTGAGCCAAGACATTTACCAAAAATGTAATGACAAATAAAACTAAAGCTGCGTACATTAAAGCAGCTACTTGCAAACCGCTAGCTTCAGCAAATTGGTTTGCCAACAACGAAGAAATCGTATTAGATGGTTGAAAAACCGAAAGATCGACTTTATTCGAGTTACCAATCAACATAGTTACTGCCATCGTCTCTCCCAAAGCTCTTCCCAATGCCAACATAATTCCGCCAATAATGCCTGAAGAAGCTGCTGGTATAATTATTTGTAAAATGGTTTCCCAACGAGTCGCTCCTAAGCCTAGAGATGCTTGTCTCATGTCACTCGGTACGCTGCTAATCGCATCGCGAGAGATCGCCGCGATCGTCGGTAGGATCATTATTGATAAAATTAGGGCAGCAGGTAACATTCCAGGCCCTGTTAGTGGGGTGAATCCTTTGAGAAAAGGAATTAGTACGAAAATTCCCCACAATCCGTAAACAACGCTAGGAACGGCGGCTAGTAATTCTACCAAGAAAACGAAAACTCTTTGGATTTTGGGAGACATATAATCTTCACTAAGGAAAATTGCTACCCCCAGACCGATGGGAACTGCAATTAGCAAAGCAATGGCAGAGCTAGCTAGAGTTCCATAAATAGCTGGCCAAATTCCGTATTGGTTGTTAACTGGATTCCAACTGCTGGAAAATAGAAAGCCAAGACCGAATTGAGCTACGGCGGGCATGGCTCTAATTGCTACAATTACAGCGATCCAAATTAATACGCCCGCGATCGCCAGCGCAAAAATTCTAGCAGTCCAAATAAAAACATTATCGGTTATTCGCTCTGATGCAGAACGAGGAGCAAGTGGTTTATATATATCGTTCATTTATTTTGTTTTAGGCTATTGATAATAGTTATTTCAATAATACATCTACTGTATACTGGTTAAGCTTAGGTAAACTTTATGTCATTCAATTTTAATCAAAAATGCTTTATTACAGAATAGATCGGTTCTACAATTTTTTAATAATTTTAAATACTTAGAGCTGCATTTTTATGAATTTTCAAAGCGAGCGAAAAAAATATAATGATTAAACATCGTCTTTTTTGGCTTGTGGCTATTATCGGTTTAATTTTGGATCGAATTACCAAGGAAATAATCGTTCAAAATTTAGCCGAAAATGAGACTGTGCCATTACTATCAGGAATTTTTCATTTTACTTATGTAGTCAATACGGGTGCAGCTTTTAGCTTTTTTCGCGGTGGAGTTAATTGGCTGCGGTGGCTCTCTTTAATTGTTAGTTTTGGTCTGATAATTTTTGCTTTAATAGCACCCAGAATTAACCGAATCGAACAAGTGGGTTATGGTTTTATTTTGGCGGGTGCTTTAGGCAATGGTATCGATCGCTTTGTGTTGGGTTATGTAATCGATTTTCTCGATTTTCGCTTAATTAATTTTCCTGTTTTTAATATTGCCGATGTTTGTATTAATCTTGGCATATTTTTTCTTTTACTTGCTAGTTTTCCAGGTTTGACAAACAGTAAAAAGAGAGTTAAATAATTTTCATGATTAATTCGTAATCGAGCGAGCAATTATTCATGGCGATCGCTAAAATAATTTTAATTATCCCAAAAAATCTCAAACAATAAACACTTTTTTCCCGATCCTAGCGTGTCCGAATTATACATTTCTTGGTCAGAGTACCATCAAAAAATTGAAATTTTAGCCGCCAAAATTTATCAATCTGGCTGGGAATTCAATCAAATTATTTGTATTGCCAAAGGAGGATTGCGAGTAGGCGATCTTCTCTGTCGTCTTTACAAAAAACCCCTCGCTATTCTATTTACCTCTTCCTACGGCGGTGCTGACAATCGCGTGCGCGGTAAACTAACTATTTCTCAACATTTGGCGATGACAAACGATCGCCTGGGAAACAAAATACTTTTAGTTGACGATTTAGTCGATTCGGGAACTAGTTTGCAATCATCAATTAATTGGCTGAAAACTAATTACGAGGGTGAAATAGAAGAAATTCGGACTGGAGTAATCTGGTACAAAAGTTCTTCGACCAGCCAACCCGATTTTTATGTAGATTATTTAAAAGACGATCCTTGGATTCATCAACCTTTTGAAATTTACGAACAAACTACACCAGCAGAATTAGCACAAAAATATCAAATTTTAATAACTCACCAAAACGAATAGCGATTGTAAACTAACAGAAGTTGATGTTGTCTAAATTGCGATCGCGGTGTTTATGTCTAATTCTCTCAACTTAAAAGCCGAATATCTCTGTTTTGGCGGTACTGTTGCCTATTACAGTCATTATTCCGATGTCTGTAACAACGAAATGCGCTTTTCCGTCTACATACCACCGCAAGCAAAATTAAAACCCGTTCCCATTCTTTACTACCTATCGGGATTGACTTGCACCGAAGAAAACTTTACCGTCAAAGCAGGGGCGCAACGCTATGCTGCTGAATATGGAATTATGTTAGTCGCACCCGATACCAGTCCTCGCAATACAGGAATTGTTGGCGAAGACGACACTTGGGATTTGGGTAGTGGTGCTGGTTTTTACGTCGATGCGTCGATCGATCCTTGGAAACAGCACTATCAAATGTACAGTTATGTAGTGAAAGAATTACCCGCTGCGATCGAGCAGAATTTTGCCGTTATTCCTGAAAAACAAGGAATCTTCGGTCATTCTATGGGCGGACACGGCGCTTTAATCTGTGCTTTAAAAAATCCAGATAAATATGTTTCTGTTTCTGCTTTTGCACCGATCGCCGCGCCGATACAATGTGCTTGGGGACAAAAAGCTTTTAGTGTTTATCTGGGTGCAGATTTTGAAGTTTGGCGTAGCTACGATGCTAGCGAACTAGTCAAACACACTAAATTCAGCCAGCCAATTTTAATCGATCAAGGAATGGCAGATTCTTTTTATCAACAAAAACAGCTACTTCCAGAAATCTTTGTCGAAGCTTGTCAGCAAGTCGATCGA
>JBOFLQ010000074.1:0-27529 GCA_051657945.1 Xenococcaceae cyanobacterium
TCTTTAAAAAGGTTCGATCGCCAAAATTTAGTTATTTTTTAACTAATAATGTTAGCAATTGCTTAATTTTGAAAACATTTTAGAGCTTGTTCGGGAAAGTTTTTAGCAAAATCATCATCGATGGGTAAATGTCCGACCAGCAATCGATAGTAAAGCGAGCCGTGCAGAATATCGGTCGATAATTCGGGGTCGAGTTTTTTGTCAAATTCTCCTGCTTTAATTCCCTGTTCGATAAGTGTCTTAGTTGTTTCCCTAAAATTTAGTAAAAAGCGATCGCGAAACATTTTTAAAGCTCGATCGTCTGACTGTCCCTCGGCAATTATTTGAGCGACGATATGACCTTGCTCGCTAGTAAATGTCTCGATCAAAGAGGTAATTTGCTTTTGTAATGCCGATTTGGCAGAACGTACTTTAGAAGGAGCATTTTCAGGCGTAATTTTTGCCATGAAAGCGTCAATTACTACTGCTGCTTTTGTAGGCCACCAACGATAGATTGTTGTTTTACCTACGCCAGCTTCTCTAGCGATCGCTTCAATCGATAAATCTCTCACGCTCATAGTTTTTAGAAGCTTCCAAGTAGCTTCTAGAATTGCTTTTTGAGCTTCTGTCGATCGAGGTCTTCCTACACGTTTAGTTGATTTTTTTTCACTCATTTTCGAGATTCCTATTCTATCTGTATCTCAAGTATTTTACGGTGAGGAGAGCTAAAATATTTAACTCAATCTATAGTGGCATATCGTAACGATTTAGTCGATATTAAATATCAAGCTTAATCCATTTGTATGAATAACTCTTATTTATTTTTAAATCTAAATTTTTAATATAAAAAATTTAAAATAAGCAGCAATTTTTTCTACCCAAGTTACTCGCAAAACCCATCGTAGCTAAATAATAGTTAACTATAAATTAATTGCTGTTTGTTTACGTAATTTTACTGTCAAAAATCTACCTTTAGTTAGTAATAACTCTCTAAAGGTAGTGTTATATGCTAAAAATTACTTAGATCGATTAATGACTAATTATTTCTACGTAATGTTCGACAACAGGAAAAGGAGCGTAAAAATGGTGGAGTAATTTTTTCCAGTCCTGATATTGTGGCGAGGTACGAAAATTAATGGTGTGGGCTTCTAAAGTTTCCCAGCGAACTAATAATATAAAACGAGTGGGAGTTTCTAAGCAACGTTGTAATTGCAAGTCGATGTAACCCGGAATGCTAGCAATAATCGGTGAGGCTTGACGGAAAGCTGTTTCGAATTCCGCTTCTTGTCCGGTCTTTACGTTTAAAATGGCGACTTCTAGAATCATTTAGATCGCTTTGGAATAGAATCGTTGTCCGCCGTCTTGGGCATAGGACAAGGGGCATGGAGTTTGAAAACCAATGTCCCTTGCCCTATGCCCGCAAAATCCTCCGTGCTTCAGCCGGGAGATGAGCTTAAAGATTGCTGTGTTTCTGGCAACAAACGAGATATAGTTTGTTTGACAAAACTTTGCAAGAATGCGCCTCTTTGATTTTGTTCGAAGACAGTTTTTAGTTTTTGTCCGAGACGATCGAAATTTAAACCTTGACCGTAATCGAGGCAAACTTCTTGTTCTTGGAAATATTCAACTAAACTCAAACCAGCCAAGCGCGTCAGATAAGCCGCACTAACTCCTTGTACTGCACCGCCAGCTACGTAAGTAAAGGCATTGGTTTTGAGAATGCTACCGATCGCCTGGGTAGAAAGTTCGACCAATCCCAATTGCAACATTAATTTTCCAATCGTCCCCGTAGCTGTTTGTGCTTGCGAGAGGTCGAAATTTTGCTGATAAATGTTACTCAAATCGACTAGCATTTGTGTGTTAATCGCCGCAGTCGCCAACAAATCCAAAGAAGCAACTGGGTTGGCAAAAGCAGCACCAGCAGCAATCCATTGATACTGTTCGATAACGGGGTTAGCGCGATCGCGTCTTACTCGATCTAAGATTTGTTTGACTTGTGTTTTTAATTTGGTCGCACTTCGCCAAGTAGTCGCCCAAATCATTTGTTCTCGTTCTTTGGCAATAATTTGAACGAGACGATCGCCAAGATTCCCTAGATCGGGTGCTGTTACTTCGACCCATTCTTTAACAGTACCGTCTTCTTGATGTTGACGTACGAGTTGCGATCGCGGTTCGACTGAAGTAGCAATTACATCTTCTGCGGAGATTAGTTCGCTAACTCGATGTTGCAGTTGCTGCAAAATACAAGTTCTTTCTTCTGGTAAATATTGGTCTTGCTTGTTAAAAACCACCAGCGATCGCACTGGAGATTTCCTTAATTTTTGCAGGACGTACCATTCTGAATCAGTTAAATCGCCAGCAGTAACAAACAATAATAAATCTGAATTAAAAATTGTTTCTTGGGCTTTTAATTGTTCGCTATCGTCTTGCGTCAATAAAGCTTCAGTTTCAACAATATTAATCTCAGTAGCAATGTCCTCACTAGTTAATTTTTGTTTTAGCGCAGTTTTTCCGACATTCTTGCCGCCAGTTACGGCGATTTGCAAATTTTTTCTGTTTAACAAATCTGACAGTTGCGCTATTTGCTGTTTGAAATCGGAAATATCTCGGTCTGGTGCTTCCGTTTCTAAATTATTAATTATATTTTGAGCCTGCGCGATCGCAACTTCTGCTGTTTGTCGTTCGATCGACATCAATCCAGCAATAGATTTACCCGATCGCACTCTAGATTGCAGCCACCAAACTCCAGCACCCAACGCAACTGTTCCCAAGATACTAAATTCGTTCACATGTCCCAGTGAATGCCCGACGCTATCCCAGACCCAAAGCGCTAAAGATAGTCCAACTCCAGCAACTAAAATAGGTTTTCTCAATTTAACCCCCATTTTCCCTCCCCCACGGTTAATTAAAAATTAAGACTTAATTTATCTCAGCTAAAATCTTGGCATAAATTGTATATATATGGTATCTCTTTGGGGTATGAGTAAAAATAATTTTACCTAATCGATAGAGATTGTCTTGAATGTCAAATATAAATTAAAACAAAAGATAAAGCGATCGGTTTTTTAAGCTCCTATTAAAGCTTTTTTGTCAAATATTTTTTACAATCGCTTTACACTCCACTTGAAAATTAGTCGATCGAGCGTGTATTTTTTAGTGTCAATAAGCCTGTCAACAAGTCTTGTTTTTACGATGGATTAAGTGTTCTGTCGATTGTGTAGCGATTTTTAGACACACTGTCCCCTGAATTGCTTGTTTTTATTATAACCCTCAAACAATGTTTTTACGTTTATTTTTTTGACACATTAAGTAATGTAAATAGCTAAAATAGATTTAAATTTTTAAAGCGATCGCCTAAATTATTAAAGTTTTACTTATATGAGATAGTATGTAAATCGATATCGACACAGATCGATCGCGAATGCCTAATTTAGTAGTTAAACAAAAAAGCGATCGCAATTTTAAATTTTCCGCGATCGCCTCAGTTAATTTTATTATTGACTCGTTATCTGTTTAAATCCAGACTGGCAAACTGCACGTTGCTGTAAATTTGAGGATTTGTTTCGGCAATTTGAACATAAGATTGACGAACTTGAGCGTTTACCGCCACAGTTTTCACATCGTACATCTGCGTAGCCAACTTAGGATAAAAACCTATGCCAATAATCAATACTAAGAAACAAGCAGCGATAAATACTTCGCGCGGTTTGGCATCGCTAAAATCGGCATCAGCAGGAAGAACGCAATTAGTACCAAAGCAAACTGCTTCTTGTTCGCCTTGTTGCTGCAAACCTTGTTCGGAAATGTCACAAGTAGGTGCTGCACCAGTGCCGTAAAATAACTGTCTCAACATCGAGAGTAGATAAATTGGCGTAAGAATTAGTCCCACCGCAGCAAGAATAACCGTAACTACACGGAAAGGATGACTGTAAATATCACTCGAACTTATACCAACAAAAATCGAGAGTTCGCTGATAAAACCACTCATCCCAGGAAGCGCAAGAGATGCCATCGAACCTGCTGTAAACAGAGCGAATACTTTAGGCATTACCTGACCGACACCACCCATATTATCCAAAATTAGAGTGTGAGTGCGATCGTAAGTTACGCCTGCCAAGAAGAACAGCACCGCCGCAATTAAACCATGCGAAATCATTTGCAACAGTGCGCCGCTGATTCCCAGATCGGTAAAGGATGCAATACCCAACAGCACAAAACCCATGTGAGAAACAGATGAATATGCCAGACGACGCTTCATGTTCGACTGGGCAAAAGAGTTAAATCCACCATAGATAATATTGATAACGCCTAACATTGCCAACACTGGTGCAAAGTAAACATGTGCGTCGGAAAGCATTTCTAGATTAAAACGAATCAATCCGTATCCGCCCATCTTCAGCAACACGCCAGCTAAGATCATCGATACAGGAGCAGATGCTTCGCCATGCGCGTCGGGTAACCAAGTATGTAAAGGGAAAATAGCTAGTTTGACACCGAAGGCAATCAACAACCCAGCATAAAGCCAAAGTTCTAAATGTAGCGGATAATTTTTGGCACTCAGTTCGACCATGTCGAAAGTCATGTCACCACCGCCATAAATCGCCATGGCTAATGCGGCAATCAAAATAAATATAGAGGCTAATGCTGTATAAAGCAGGAATTTCATCGCCGCATAGCGACGTTTCTGTCCGCCCCAAATTGAGATGAGTAGGTAAACGGGAATGAGTTCTAATTCCCACATAATAAACAGTAACAGCATGTCTTGTGCTACAAAAACCCCAATCTGTGCTGAATACATTAACAACATCAGAAAATAGAATAGACGGGGCTTTATATCTACTTGCCACGCCGCAAACATGGCAAGGGTAGTGACTAATCCCGCTAAAAGAACTAGAGGCACGGACAAGCCATCGATCGAAACTGCCCAACTCAAACCTATTTGAGGAATCCAGGCATACTTCTCTTCAAGTTGAAAACTAGCACTGCTCGCATCGTAATGCTTCCAAAAGGCGTAACACATCAAGACAAAGTCAGCGATACCTACGCTTAGTGCATATATCCTGATGCGCTTGCCGTCTTTGTCGGGTAGCACGGGGATAAGCAAGGAAGCCACCAAGGGCAGTAGGAGAATCGCGGTAAGCCAGGGAAATCGATCCGCAATCATAGGAGTAAGCAAAAATACTTAGTTTGTTTGATATGAGATTAATTTTACTAGACTATGTAACGTTTTATGAATTTGTATTTAGGATAGGTAATTATAGAAAAAGATCTATGATTATTTTTTAGTCATAGATTAAA
The DNA here is from genome assembly GCA_051657945.1 of Xenococcaceae cyanobacterium. GTDB lineage: Bacteria > Cyanobacteriota > Cyanobacteriia > Cyanobacteriales > Xenococcaceae > CAZJTL01. The sequence continues at coordinate 5,278 of JBOFLQ010000074.1, forward strand.
AGCTATTTCAGGCGATAATGAGTAGTGGGTAGTAAAAAGTGCTGAAAAGGCGTGACGTGCAGCAGATTAAAAATTGTAATCTGTTCCCTGTTCCCTGTTTCCTATTCCCTGTTCCCTATTACCTGCTCCCTGTTGCCTATTCCCTGTTGCCTATTCCCTGTTGCCTATTCCCTGCGATGCACTGAGCTTGCCGAAGTGTTCCCTATTACCTGTTCCCTATTACCTGCTATAGATAAAAACCAATGAGTTGTCGGTCAGAACATTTGTTAAAATTAGACCTTAAAAAGCAAGGATTGTTTTTAGCAAAGCATTTATTTGTCTGAGATCCGAGCAAAAAATTGTTAATAAAAAGCGATCGAAAAAAAAATGACAGAAGAAGCAACACCAAACTCAGAAGCGCAAACAGCCGAAGACAATACGGCGGCTGAAGCTCAACCAGCCAAGCCACCAGCAGCAGCTAAACCGAAAAAAGAAAAAGCACCTGCTCTTGAAGACAAACCTTTTAACGAATTTATCGAACAACACTTCAACCCCGCCTTAAAAAAAGCGTTAACGGGAGTTGGTGTAAATGATATAGACTTAACTTTTGCCAAACAGTCTTTAGGTGTTGCTGGAGCTAGTGCCGACGAACAATACTGGCAAATACATGGAAACTGGAAAAACGGACAGCGCCAATTCAATCTCTATTTTCTCGATGAAAAGATCGACGGCAAAAAAGCTTTTTCCTGTGCCACAAATGCAACAAAACCCAGCACGATCGAATCGTTTATGATTGACGAACGCAAAGTAACTTTAGATTTGATGGTACTTTATACTTTGCAACGTCTCAACGGGCAAAAATGGCTGACTAGAAATTAAAAAGGTCGAAATAAGAAAAATTTGATTATTTAGATATTTTCATTGTGTCAGAGGCGATCGGCGTAGCCTGCACTCCTTGCAATCGCGCATTTTTGTCGATCGCTTCTACGTCTCTACTCATTACCCATTATTATCATGCGTGTATATATCTTATTGTTCAATGCTGGAACAGAAAACGAAGGCATTCATACCATTCAAATCGGCGATCGCAACAAAGTTTTGATGTTTGAAAATGAAGATGATGCTACTCGTTATTCCCTAATGTTAGAGGCACAAGATTTTTTTTCTCCTTCGATCGAGGCTATCGACTCTGAGGAAGTAGAAGAGTTTTGTCGAGGTGCTGGATATGAGTGGGAAGTAGTCGAGAAAGATAAATTGGAAATTCCACCAGAGACAAACTTAGAAGCAACAGATTGGAATCTAGAAGACGAAAATCGAAACAAACAGAAGCAATCCGAAGAAGATTCAGACATATCAAATGCAGAGTTGGAGCGTATTCGCCGTCAGTTAGAAGGTTTAATTTGAGTCAATTAAACTAAATTAAAATGCTAATTGGTGTTGTTAAACTAATGAACGTTTCGATCGCATGTTTTAAATATGAATAATTTAGAAGAAAGAGGTCATTTACTCACAGAACAGGTTAATCCTAATAGTAAAGATTTGGATTGCCTAAATGCGCTGGAATTAGTAGATTTATTCAATCGCGAGGATGCCCGCACAATAGAAGCGATCGCGATGGCGCGCCTTCCCCTAGCTAAGACGATCGAACTTGCTACCTTGGCGCTCGATCGAGGAGGAAGGTTATTTTACATTGGTGCTGGCACTAGTGGCAGATTGGGGGTATTAGATGCTTCTGAATGTCCTCCCACCTTCTGCACGCCGCCAGAAATGGTACAGGGAATTATCGCTGGCGGTGCGGCGGCTTTAGTTCGTAGTTCCGAAGATTTGGAAGATCGCCCTGAAGATGGCGAAGCGGCGATCGCTCACCATCAAATTACTAATTTAGATGTAGTTGTCGGTATCAGTGCTGGTGGGACTACTCCCTACGTTCATGGTGCAATAAAAGCTGCCCAACAAAGAGGGGCAAAGACTGTTTCAATTAGTTGCGTTCCCACCGAACAAGTCAGTATCCATGCTGATGTCGATATTCGTCTCTTGACTGGGGCAGAAGTACTGGCAGGTTCGACTAGATTAAAGGCGGGAACTGTGACTAAAATGGCTCTGAATATTATTTCGACAGGGGTAATGGTTCGTTTGGGGAAAGTTTACGGCAATCGTATGGTGGATGTTTCTGTTACCAATAACAAGCTTCGCGATCGCGCCATACGAACTATTTGCGACTTAACCGAATTGAGTCGAGAAGCAGCAGGAGAATTATTAGAGAGCAGTGGCAAAAAAGTAAAGCTAGCTCTACTGATGCATTGGACTAATTTGGACGCAAGTAACGGCGAACTTTTGCTTCAACAACATCAAGGCAACCTCAGAAAAGCACTCGCACATAGCGATCGAACATAATAATTAACCTAAAAAATCGTTACGTTCGCGATCGATACTTGAAAAAGTATGTGTTATGCTATCGCTCTAATAAAATACCTGCACAGATTTAAAGGCGCGATCGATTTGGATTAAATTAATGATTGCCAAACAAAATATCTATAATTTTAAGCTAACCCCTTATTTATTTTTACTCCCTGCAATGTTAGTTTTAGGACTGACAGTGTTTTTTCCTGCCATTCAAGCTTTCTCTTTGAGTTTTACTCGCTACGAATATGACTTGACTCAAGTACCTGAGTGGATCGGATTAAAAAACTTTCAGCGTTTGTTTGCCGATCGAGTATTTTGGCAAACCCTAAGAAATACTTTGCTATATCTTATTTGTGTCGTTCCTATTTTAGTGATAGCACCTTTAGGACTGGCAATTTTAGTAAACCAAAAACTGCGGGGAATGAACTGGTTTCGGGTTTCATTTTATACCCCAGTAGTAATATCTATGGTGGTTGCTGGTATTGCTTGGAAAGCACTTTATGCCAGCAATGGCATCTTGAACCAAATGTTAAAGAATCTAGGTTTTGAAAAAGGCATTCCTTGGTTGACTAGTCCGCAATGGGCGATCTGGAGTGTGATGGTAGTAACCATCTGGAAGGGATTGGGTTATTACATGGTTATTTATTTAGCGGGGTTGCAGTCAATTTCTCCCGAACTTTACGAAGCAGCGGCGATCGATGGTTCGGACGATTGGCGAAAGCATTTAGATATTACCATACCCTTAATGCAACCCTACTTACTCTTAGTGGCTATAATTTCTGCTATCTCAGCTACTAAAGTATTTGAAGAAATTTATATCATGACTCAGGGTGGTCCGCGCAATAGTTCTAAAACAGTAGTTTATTATGTTTACGAACGGGCTTTTCAAGACCTGGATATTAGTTATGCCTGTACGATCGGTTTGGTTTTATTTTCTGTAATTTTGGGACTATCAATTTTTAATTTTCATTTATCCAAACGCTAAGATCGAATTAATAATTTGTAGTGTCTATTTTAGAAGTGTTTTGCGATTGGCAACGCCAGTGCCGTAGGCAATTGCAAAATAGTTCGCTCGCTCTAGGACAAATCAACCAAAAAATAGTATGATTTTGGCAAATAAAAATAATAAAGACAAGTATAAGAGTTTCGATCGAAAGCTTACATTTATGTTAATTTCTTCGAGTAACAGATGTTTTCGACAGTTTAATGCTCACAAAGTCTGTTATTAAAGTCGATCGAACATAACCATATTGAAAAATTCGATTAACAAAATCGAAAGACGATGGGATTGTTTTGACAATGGCGCGATTGCAGAGGGGAGAACATGACATCCAAGGCAACTCCCATCTCGAGGCTTGCCTCGGATGCAATTAATGTCCGTGCTGACTGGCGACACAAATTTGCCGTGCCGATCGGCACGACTAAGCGTCCGATGCTATTGCACGGCGAGTGCAGGCGAAGCTATCGCTCAAAAAAATGACTGAAGAAAGTAACAAGGAGAAAGTAAATGGTACAAGCTAAAGCTGGCGATACTGTCAAAGTTCACTACACAGGAAAATTGACCGATGGCACAGTGTTTGATTCTTCCTTTGGAAACGAACCTTTGCGGTTTACTATTGGTGAAGGACAAGTTATTCCAGGTTTTGAACATGCAGCAGTTGGCATGGATTTGGGTCAATCCAAAACTGTAACTATTCCAGCCGAAGAAGCTTATGGCCCTCACGTTCGAGAATTAGTAATGATTTTTGCTAAAGAGCAAATTCCGCCAGAGCTATCAGTTGAAATCGGTCAACAACTTCAACTCCACCAAGATAATGGTAACCCAATTCCAGTCGTAGTTACAGAAGTTTCCGATGCTGAAATAACTTTAGATGCCAATCATCCTCTGGCTGGAGAAGATTTAACTTTCGATCTCGAATTAGTTTCGATCGATTAAAAGATCGAGGGAATACGGAAGGATAAAGTGTAGGCGTTGCTGAATAAAGCTATGAAGCAGTACCAGATCTAATGGTAGGGGTAAGGCGCAATGCGCCTTACCCCTACCTGCATCACATTCTAAAATTGGTATGATTTGTTCGGGTGGATCGATCGAATAGACGATACCATACAAAAACAAGCTCGATCGATTCTAAATAAAATCTAACCTACACTCACCTGGTCGGTTAAGACATCAGTAGCACCATTTACGCTTTGTGCGATCGATACTGCTTGGTCAATTATTTCTTGACTGGGAACACTTCCTTTTAAGACAACTGTGCTTCCAGTCTGAGCGACATAAAGACTATCAATATCATCTAACTGCCCGTCTTCATCAAAAGCTAGGGCTACTCGCTTAGCTAAACCACTATCATCATACTCTCCATTAAGCCCCAATCGCTCGGGGGGAATCTCAGCAGATTGTGGTTCGGGAGAAGTTTGAGCGCCTGCTGGTTTCTCCATACCAAATAATCTTTGTAACCAACCCATTGTGATTGTCCTCAAAAATAATTAAAACACTTTCATTGACAGCTTATAAAAACGGCAGACTATTTTTGTCGATCGTTAAACTTTATTTAATCTGGTAGCGTCACAAAGATGATTAACTATGAGTATCGAAATGTTCGGTTTGTTAAAGCAGGGATGGTTAATAGTTGCGATCGCGAGAATAGTGACGATTTTATTTTCTCAGTGCGCGGAGAGTGCTTCGCCATCGCTTATTGATAAAATAGCGTTCAAACCAGAATTAAAGCAATTTCTGTAATGGCGAAAAAAAAGCCTAAAAAGCTTAAGAAACGGGAAAAAATTGGCAAACTACAAGATAAGCTAAGGATTCTGGAAGAGAGATTGAGCGCAATAGAGAAGCGCGAGCAAGAATTTAATGCCGTTTACGAAAAAATTCTGCACCTCTCCAGAAATATTGATAGATTAAAAAGCTTATTACCAGATGCAATTTGGGAGAAAAATTTATTGATGAGACGAAATAATTTAACGATCGAACGAGACGATTAAATAAAAATAGCGATTTTAGTGATAATTTTACCGTCAATGTCTCATAAAATTTTTTGAAGCGAACAAATTCGCAATTTACATAAATTTTTAAAAGTTTTCATGCTTGCTAAAAAAATTGTTGCTTTTTATGCGGTTGGAACGGGATTTTCTGGGCAAAGATTTGCTACAGAAATTCTTTTGCGTGGATTAAAACAAAAGGAATGGCAGATAAAAGAAGTAGGAACTCCTTCTTTCGATCGCGTTGGCGAACAAAATAAATTTATAACTTTAAGTGTTTTTTTTGGTAAATTATTAATTACTTGTGCCAAAGGATTAGTTATTGCTTTAAGCAACCAAATAATTTATGTTAATTTAGGTCAAAGTAAATTAGCTTTGATTCGGGAAGGTTTTCCTTTATTAATTAGAAGTTTTTTGCCTTTTAAGAAACCTGGAATAATTTCTCTACACGGCAGCGTCTTTTTGAATTGGTCGAAAAACAATCTAGAAACTAAATTATTATGCCAAATAACTAAAGCAGCAAATTATATTACTATTCTCGGCCCTAACCATCAAAAAAAATTAATCGAACTCGGTATTCCTAAAGAAAAAATTGCGATCGTCGATAATACTTGTTTATTAGAACCCCTTACAGAAACAGAAGTTTTACAAAAACAGCAAATTGTAGAACCCATTAAAATTTTACATCTCAGTAGTTTGGTGGAAACGAAAGGATATCTCGAATTTGTTGAGTCGATCCGAAAATTATCATCTACTAGTAATTTAAAAATTGATGCCGTTTTATGCGGCAAAATTACCGATCGCAAACAAGATAATCTAAGATTTCCCGATCCAAATGATGCCAAACAATGGATTGAAAAACAAATCGAATCAATAAATAAATCTGCTCGCGTTCGTTTGTATTGGATAGACGGTGCGGTTGGTGAAGAAAAAGCCAAACTTTTCCGCGAAGCACATATTTTTGTGCTGCCGACTCGTTATAAAGTAGAAGCGCAACCAATTGTCATTTTAGAAGCTTTAGCTAGTGGCTGCGCTGTTATTACTACCAAAGTTGGAGAAATTACTTCAACTTTGAGCGATAGCTTCGCTTTATTATTAGACGATTATTCTTCGGTAGCAATTGCAGAGGCGATCGAAGAGTTGATAAATAATTGCGATCGAAGACGAGAATTTGCTATCAATGGATTGTCTTTATTCGATCGAAGATTCTCTTTTACCAAACACATTGAAAGATGGGAAGAACTATTAAAAAATTTATGTGATTAGTATTTAGCATTCAAAATGAAAGAAAATTCGTCCACAGATGTAGGGGCTTCAGGCATTTGAGGTTTCCTCAAATGACAGCCCCGCAGCTACGGCAATGAATAATGAACAATGAACTATAAACAATGAACCATGAACGATGAACAATGAATAGAATTTTAGTATTAAGTGAATTATATTATCCCGAACAAACTTCGACGGGTTATTTATTAACTAAAACGGCGGAAGGTTTGGCAGAAGAATTTACTGTTAAAGTAATTGCAGGGCCAGCTACCAATTTTTTAAAAAGTACTGACGCACCTGAAAATGAAGTGAGAAATAATGTCGAAATTTTTCGCTGTCAGGGAACTAGTTTTGATAAAGATTCTTTGTTCGGACGTTTGGTAAATTTAGTAACGCGATCGCTAACAATTTTCTGGAAAACATTAACGATTGCCAAAAAAGATGACTGTATTTTTGTTGTTACCAATCCTCCTTTACTTCCCTTTGTCGCGCTATTAATTAAATGGTTGAAAGGTTGTCAAATAGTTTTATTAATACACGATGTTTACCCAGAGGTTATAGTTGCGACGGGTTTGTCTAAATCCGATTCTCCGCTTGTTAAAATCGGTCAAATAATGAATCGTTTTCTCTACAACCAAAGCGATCGCATTGTTACCCTCGGTAGAGATATGAGTAAACTTGCCCTAGCTAAACTCAAAGATAAGAATATAAATAAAATTCATTGCATTCCAAACTGGGCAGATAATGATGCAGTAAAACCGATCGATCGCGCCAGCAATCCACTTTTAAAAGAAATAGGTGTTAGCGATCGCTTTGTCATTCTCTATGCAGGAAATATGGGGCGTACCCACGGTATCGAATATCTCGCCGAAGCTGCTAAATCTCTCAAAAATAATCCAAACATTCATTTTGTCGTCTTGGGTTTTGGTGCGAAAAGAAAATGGTTGGAAGAATTTGTTACTAAAGAAAATTTGCGATCGGTGACAATTCTCGCCCCTCGTCCGCGATCGGAACAAACTATTTTTCTTAATGCTTGCGATGTTGCTTTAATTTCTTTCGTTCCTGGTATGGCTGGTGTTTCTGTACCCAGTCGCACTTACAATCAAATGGCGGCGGGTAAACCTATTATAGCTGTAGCCGACGATTGGTCGGAATTAGCTGAAGTTGTAACAGAAGAAAAGATCGGCTGGGTAATTTCGCCTGGAGATATTGAAGGTTTGACTAGCGCGATCGAAACAGCAGCTAATAACCGAGAATTATGTCAACAAATGGGTAAACAAGCTGCAAATGTTGCTCAAACTAAATACGATTTTAAACGAGCCGATCGCGACTATAAAAAATTATTTAAAGACTTATAATTTTCAAAAGTATGCGATCGCAGGGCTATTTTATTTCTATACCAATTAACGAAATTGTTAATCTATAACCACTTAAAAATAAACTTACTCGACTGTGTTTCTATAACTGTTTCCCCTTCATCTAGTTTATATTCAGTCCCAATTGGACAGGCTTTAATTTTTAGATTGTTGAGCCAAATTTTTTAGTACAGATCGATCGAACCAAGTACGTCCTTGAGCTAATGTATGAATAGCATCAATCAACTTTTCTGGTGTTTCATCTTGAAAAATACAGCCTGCAATACCGATCGCGAGTAAATTTTTTGAATGCAGTTTTCTAGAGTTAGTCAGTAAAAGCACTTTTACCGACGAACAATATTGATTTAAATCTGCTAGTGTTTCTGTTAATCAAGAAAATTTGGTTACATTGGAGCTAAGTATCAAAATCTCTGGTTTAAGATTTAGACAAAGTTTTTTGGCTTCACAAAGTTTTGGTACTTCTCTTACAAGCTTTAAATCTTCTTCTCGATCGATCGTAGTTTTAATCCCAGTTCCTACAAGCGATTTTTTTTTCGCTACCAAAATCCCAATCATTCTAGACATTCTATTTGAGTAGGGTATTTTTGCCGATGGTTTGTTATTTGTTTGACAAATATTTTTATCGATCGATTATTAATTCATACACTTTAATTTTCTTTTTTTCGATAATTAGTTTTTCGATCGCTGCCGCTGAAGATCGATCTGAATTAGCCAAGGTTGTCAAAAAAGAAACGATCGGCTAGTAATTTTTCATGAAGATACGATTTTAAGTGAGTCGATCGCGATTATGAAAAGTTATTTAAAGATTTATGATAAACAACAAATCAATACAACGTAATATCAATTTCTAGTCGATCGAAAAAGTCGATGTTAAGGTTGTCGTCGTTTGACAAGTAGACGATGAAATTAGTTAAATAATGACAACCAATAGTCTCAATTTATACATTTCAAAAGAAGGAAAAGATTATAGTCCCGGCACACAGACGCAGCCTTTTGCTTCTCTAGAACGAGCATTTCAAGAATTAAAAACTCTTCACGAAAATGGATTTTCAGAAAACATTAATATAATTCTTGATGAGGGTCATTATTTTACAAAAGAACCTTTAAAAATAACTCCAGATTTACTTCCAAATGGAGGTAACCTAACTTTTAAAGCAGCACAAACCACCCATCCAGTTATTAGCGGCGGCTATGAGATTAAAGAATGGGAAAAACAGGAAGATGGAACTTTTGTTGCCAATTTACCAAAAGATATTGTTATCGATCCGCCTCGTGGATTGTTTATCAACGGCGATCGCCGCATTAGGGCAAGATATCCCAACGATGATTATTTAAACGCCAAGAAAATTACTAAAGACGGGCGCAGTGGTATTTATTTCGATCGCGCAGAAATTCCCGATAATTTGACTGGAGAATTTGAAGTCGTTCATCTTAGCGATTGGACGATTAATCGCGCTACTACTGACAAGATTGACTATTCCAAATCTTTAATTGAATTTGATTCTCCTTTGGGTGCGAGGGCAAATCATTTTCGCCTCAATAACCATACAAATAAACCGAGATTTTTTCTAGAAGACAATCGTCGTTTTCTCGATGCGCCTGGAGAATGGTTTTTTGAGAAAGACACAAACCGAATCGTTTACAATCCTCAAGCTGGGGAATCACCAGACAATCTAGAAGCTTTTATTCCCATTTCTCAAAACATTTTAGCGATCGAAGGCACTCCAGAAAACAAAGTCAAAAACGTTCACTTTGAAGGTATTAATTTTGCCCATTCTAATTGGGTTTTACCCGAACCATCTTTGGCGGGAATTCAGGCTATTTATTACGATAATCTCCTCAAGGAGTCTGAATTTTATAAAATGGAACCGATGCCAGCAGCGGTAACCGTTAAATTTGCCGAAAATGGATCGTTTCGCGATACAGAATTTAGCAATTTAAATACATCTGGATTGTATTTGGGAATTGGGACGAATAATTTTTCGATCGAACGCAGTCATTTTCACGATATTTCTGGAAGCGCTATCTTTGTCGGTGAAGGCGGAGATGGCAGACAAGTTAATGGCGTAAATTGGGAATATGCAGAACCAAATGTAGCGGCATTCGGCAATCAGATTAAAGCAAATTTGATTGAAAATATTGGCGTAGAATACCTTGGTAGTGTTGGTATCGGTATCGGTTTGTCTCACGATAATGTCGTTCGTGACAATATCGTTAGATATGTTCCTTATACGGGTATCTCAGTAGGATTTAAATGGGGAATCGTCAAAACACCTGCCTACAATAATCTGATTGAGTATAACTATATTAATAACTCAATGCAAGAATTGAGCGATGGCGCTGGCATTTATACGCTTGGCTATCAACCTGGAACGATTATTCGCGATAATACTGTCGATGGCATTCCTCCCAAAAATGGTAGAGGGCCATCTGGAGGAATTTATCTCGATCAAGGTTCTGATTCGATCGAAGTGGCATACAATACCTTACAGAATATTATAGACGTACCAATTTACAATAACAGTACTGGCAGTAATTGGATTCACGAAAATACTATTCATCCCATTGCCAAACCCCCCAAGAAAAGCAAGACAAAGTCAGCTTCCCAGCAAAGTGATGCTACACTTGCCAACGAAGAAATAAATCTTTTTCCAAGCGACTCAAAAATTTTAGAAATCAAACCAATATCTCAACAAAACGAAGAAATAAATCTTTTTCCAAGCGACTTAGAAATCGAACCAGCATCTCAACAAAACGAAGAAATAAATCTTTTTCCAAGCGACTTAGAAATCAAACTAGCATCTCAACAAAACGAAGAAATAAATCTTTTTCCAAGCGACTCAGAAATCGAACCAGTATCGCCACAAAACGCCGAACTATCTTTTGCTGTTTTAGGAACTAATTTCGATGGCAACACCTCCAACTTTGGTGACGATCTTTTGACAAGCGAAAATTTTTCGAGTCTGGGCGATTCTGCATTAATTCATCTTAGCCTCCTTGGAGACCCGCGCTATACAGTAGGTTAGCGTCGGGAGGATGCATGAGGGCAGGGTTTATGGCACATAAGAATAACCATCCTTGCGGTGAATAAATGTACAATATTTGTGATTAATTCCTTGAACTAGTCCATATGCGGTTGAAATATTAAAGCTTCCACTCTTCCGAGTAGCAATTCGACCTACATACTCACCGATTTTTTTACCGCTAGTGACAGTAGCTTTAACAATATCTCCAGTCTGAAAACCAAAGTGAAATTTAGTTCTAGAACAGTGACGAATGGGAAAACCAAATTTATCAGTTCGACATGATTGTCTTGTACCATGACCATTAGCCGAAATCATTAAAGGTTTAACTCCTTTGATGTTAAGAATAGGTGTTGATTTACCTACACAAGCAGCATCTAACCAATGAGATTTTTCTAAATTTTGTTGAGAGCGGTTAAATTTAGTTAATCCACCACTTCCAGTTTCTACGGGCAAACCCGTGGCTTTTAAAACCTCAAGGGTTGCAAATCTAGTAGTGTTAACTGCGGCAGCATCGGCTAATGGTTTCTTAACTTGTTTGAGAATTTTTTCTAATCTTGGGTTATCTTTTTTCAGGAAATCTCTGATGTCTTGAGTTCCTTTTTTAAAATTGCACGAATCACAAGACAAGCATAAATTTGTAATTGAGTTCGATCCTCCTTTTGCTCTCGGATAAATATGTTCTACTTGAAGCGGAACATTTTTTATGTTGCAATAGGCACATTGTCTATTCCATTTTTCTAATAAGTACTCTCTAGTTTCGTAACCAGTTAAAGTGCCTTGTTGGTATTCTTTACCTTGAATGTCAGGGTCACGCATTACTTGCATATCAAAGCGTACTAATTCTTGGCTAATCGCTCCAATTGGTGCAAGTTTCTGCAATCTTTTTACCCAAGTTTTGATATTATCAACCCGACTTTGTAAGCTTGGTGCTAACCATCCGAATGGACGGGTTCTGTTTAGAAATCGAGGTTGGCGATAACGACTTTTACGATTTCTTCTACTTCTACGAAGTTGTCTTCGGTTCGTCAAAGCGTCTCGAATTGCAAATCCTCTGTGCTTTAATTCAGCAGCAAATACTACTTCACCTGTACAATCGTTAACTAACGCTATTCCCGTATGTTTTGCACCAGTATCGATTTTTAATCTTAATGGTGATACTGGAGTTTCCGAACGTGATTCAAAAAGAATGATTGTGAAAGGATAGCGTCTAAAAACTGCTGCTTTTTTGTTTCGTAATAATTGTCTTGCTTGTGCTGGATGAATTGGATTTAATGGTTTTTTTTCTGAATCAATTACAAATATTTTGGACATAAAGTCCCTCCATTTCTGGGTAATGTTAGCTTCGATAATGTTAGGGGTCGGTACGGATGCGAGAGGTGCAAATCTAAGGACACCTCAGAGCAAAGCATCCTTACTATCTCAAAAGCACTGCCTCCCAAATGACTGTTTAACTTTTGAGTTTTAGAGCTACGGACTAGCTTCGCATCCGTAGGTAAGAACTTAAACGCTTGTCCCTAACGTAGGTATTGCATGCACACCTTAATCTGGTCAATTAGGGCTGTTTCTCAAGCCCACGCCATACCTGGTAAGGTTGGCGCTGGGTTATTGACTTCATACCCAAACAAATTGGCATCGATTTCGTCTAATTTTAAATCTGCCAAACCATATTCCGCCCAACGTCTTTCTACGATTGTCGCCACATCTGAATCTGATTCTAATGGCGCACCCCATTCGTGATTAGTTTCGGGTGGAATTTTAGTAGTGGCATCGATGCCCATTCTGCCACCCAAACCAATCTTTTGACTGGCAAAATCAAGAGTGTCAAAAGGAGTTTCGGGCAGAATAAATACATCTCTAGAAGGATCGACTTTCGAACTAATCGCCCATACTACCTGACGTGGATCGCGAATATTAATATCTCGATCGACAACGATGACAAACTTAGTGTAAGTAAACTGAGGTAAAGCACTCCAAAAAGCTAATGCCGCCCTTCTTGCTTGCCCTGGATAAGCTTTATCGATCGAAATAATCGCCGCTTTATAACTCAATGCCTCCATCGGCAAAAAGAAATCAACAATTTCCGACACCTGTTGTCTGAGAATAGGCGTATAAATGCGATTGAGGGCGATCGCCATCATTGCTTCTTCTTTGGGCGGACGACCGCTAAATGTAGTAAGATAGATTGGGTCTTGGCGATGGGTCATGCAGTGAAAACGAACCAAAGGCGAATCTTCAACGCCGCCGTAATAGCCCATGTGATCGCCAAAAGGGCCATCTGGTAAGACTTCCCCAGGCGTAATCGTACCTTCTAAGACAAATTCAGAATCGGCAGGTACTTCTAAATCTATAGTTTTGCATTTAGCTAATTTTACGCCACTACCGCCATACAAACCAGCAAACAACCATTCGGATAAATCTACGGGAATGGGTGTTGCTGCTGCCATAATAATCATCGGATCGACACCGAGGGCGATCGCGATCTCTAATTTTTTACCAGCTTCTGCCGCTTTACGTAAATGTCTCGCACCACCTCGCACCGATAACCAATGCACGGTCATGGTATTTTTTGATTGTAGTTGCAAACGATATACGCCAACATTGGGAGTACCCGTTTCGCAATCTTTGGTAATTACCAACCCTAAAGTGATAATTTTTCCTGCATCTTTTGGATAGGGACGAATTAAAGGCAGCTTGTTTAAATCTAAATTTTCTCCTTCAATAACTACCTGTTGGCAAGCTGGAAAAAAATCTCTTCCTGGTTTCGCTTTGAGGACATCAAACAAGACTTTACCAAAATCTACTGCTTGAGAAATCTTTTTTGGCGGTTTGGGTTGTTGCAGCATCGCCAATTTTTTGCCCAAATCTTCCAACTCTTTGGGTTTTGACATATTCATCGACCAGCAAATTCTTTCTACCGTTCCCATCAAATTTACAGCGACGGGAAAAGATGAGCCTTTGACATTCTCAAATAATAACCCAGGCCCTCCCGCTTGTAACATGCGATTGGAAATTTCGGCAATTTCTAAGTCTGAGTCAACTAACGCTTTGATGCGTCGCAGTTGTCCTCTTTCTTCCAGTAATTTGATGAATCCCCGTAAGTCTCTTGCCATGATTAAGAAATATTAAGCAGTATCTTACTTTTATTATGGACTCGTATGAGACTTTTTTTCGACCCGTAGATGTAATTGAGATGATGAAACTATGCAATGTCCTAGATGTGCGTCGGTAACGTATCGAAAAAATGGTAGAGTCAATGGCAAACAGCGCTACTTGTGTAAGGCGTGCGGCAGACAATTTTTTGATTTATCTTTGTCATCTATAGTACCTGAAAAAACTGAGCGATCGGGCGATCGAAATAGTTTCAATTCAAGCGAACAATTCGATCGCGATTCATCTATTGAGAGCAATAGTTTTCCAAAATCTACCGAGCGAGATTTAGGCATTTCTGTATTATTGTTAGATATTGAAAATCTTAAATTAGAAATAGAAACTGAAAAATATTTGACCGCTCTTTGCAAATATCCTTTACAAGTAAAAATTGCTTTTGCTAACTGGAGAAGCGCCAGTTTGACGAAGCAAGACATCGAACTTCACGAACGAGGATATCAGTTGATTCATGTTCCTGGAGGACAGGATAGTGCTGATGGAAAAGCGATCGCGATCGGTTCGTCAATCTTTTTTCAGTATCCTAATATTCGCGAAATTTTTGTTTGTTCTAGCGATTATATTTTTACTCATTTGGCTAATGAATTATCAAACAAGGGAATTGTTGTTTATCGTGTCAAAAGAGTGGAGCAAATTATTTCGATCGAAAATCGCAGTAATGGCAAAATCAATTATTTTTCCTTGGCTACTAAACAAGAAGTTCCCGATTGGAAAAAATTAATTGAAAAAATTGAAGAAATTCTCAAAATAGAAAGTAATTCGATCGACGCTCGTCAGCAAAAACTTTCTAATCTTACTAACCTCGTTCGCGAAAGATACAATTTAGAATTTGGCGAACCAAAAACTTTTAGAGCGAACATAGATCCAAGTAATTCTAAACAAGAATCGGTAGTTCGATCGAATATTAATGCAATTACAGAACAAATCGATCGAATTAACTCCAAAGAAGAATTAGAACAGGCTTTGATTACAATTATTAAAAATCTCAACGATCGATCTACTGCTGAAAAAACTACAATTTCTCGTTTGAGTGCCGAACTGAAAATTGTTTACGGAGAAACTGGCAATACAATTGTCAAAAGATTAAAGATAAATGCTAAAATTATGGATTTTTTGGAATCTTCTCCCAAATTTACTCTTAAACAATGTGGAAAAACTCATTTAGTTTTACTTTCAGAAGAAAATAATAAATCTATTTTTATATCTGTAGAAGAGTTTGAACAAGCAGTAGTCAAAATTATTAAAACTTTAATTATTAAAAACAACAAAAATAAGATCGAACTAAATTTAGTAGCAATTGAATTTAAAAAACAATATGGTATAAAAATTTTAGCTGTTTTACAAACTTTAAAGAGAGCAAAATCTTTTTTGATTTTTTTACAATCTCTTACTAATCTACAAATTGACAAGATCGATAAAAATTACTATATATCCATAGCCAATAATTCATAAAAGCTGTTAGCTCATAGTTCATTGCTACGCACCATCAAACTATAAACTACAAGCAATGAACCATGAACCATGAACTATCAACTATCAACTATACAAAATAAACACCAGCATTTCCGTTTAACTTCACTTCACCACCATTACTATCTTGAAGATTATTATTAGCCAATTGTACATTTTCAATACCCGGATCGTAATCGATTAAAATTAAATTGAGGTTAGGCTCGATAAAGTTATTGTTGGCAATCCGCATATTCTTCATACTGTTAAAATTGTTACCTTGATTACCCCAGCCAGCATACGTTCCGTAGTAAAGACTATGAGAACCATTAATTACAGTATTATTAGTAATTTCGACGCGATTGACATAATATTGAGTCGGATCGTCGCTAGTTCGATAGGTTTCGTTAGCAATTTGAATGCCGTTGGCGGCATAGCCATTACTAAAATATTCAGGATTGTTAGTACTGTAAATGTAATTGCCATTGAATTTAGAATCGATCGTATTATCAATGTACAACTGCACGGCATAGTTATCGGCAAGCCTATTATTGATTACCGTACAATACCTAGCTAATTCTAAACCGATGCCTTCACCGTAATTTTGATGAATTTTATTGTTGCTGACGGTGACGTTGTCGGCATTCATAATATTTACCGCCATACCCCAGAGAACTTTGCCTTTATTAGCACCGCTGTTGTATTTCTGGGTATGGTAAATTTCGTTGCCGTCAACAAGTACATGGGTGGCTTTGTCCCAGCCTTCACCTTCTGCTTCAACTAAAGTACCGCGAACGCGAATACCCATGCCATAGGTATCGTGAATTTTATTATTGGTAAGGTTAATGTTGTCGCCAGCAATGACTTCAATACCGTGTCCACCAAAATTTTGTAGTTCGAGTCCGTTGATATCGACATATTGACTAGAACGAAGATAAAAGGCACTATCGCTAAAAGAAGAACCATCGAGAACGACTTTTTCGCCGTTATAGGCACTGATAACTAGACGATCGAAAGGAGTACCCGATCCCAACCATTCGGCTTTGGATTGATAGTATATTCCTTCCCTAAGATAAATGTTGCCACCGCCTTCACCAACGGCATCAAGTGCGCGATCGAGCGAAGCAAAAGGGTTGTCAATGCTTCCGGTACCGTAATCGTTACCTGTTGTAGAGACAAAGATAACGTTGGTATTATTGTCCATAGTAAAATCCTAAGAGCGTAAAGACAGCAAAAATTTATTTCGAGTTGCTAAAGACATTACTTCGCAATCGCAATAAGTTTTTTGTCAGTAAAAAAACGATGCTTGCAATCGAGTTGCTATTTAAATTCAGCAAATTGTTTGTGCTGCTTATTTAATTAATTTCAAGAATGTTTTTCCACTAATCGTAGAGATAAGTTAAATTTTGACCTTCCTGGGTTTTCCGTTGTAACGATCTAAATAATTGCCAAGAAAAAGATGCGATCGCTTGTTATTTGCTTCGATCATCTTAAAAAGATTTTCTTAAAGATTCAATCGCATTTGTACTCATTTTCGATTGAGTTTGTGTGAAGTTTTCGAGGTTGTATTAATTCTCTTCATTTAATCTTTAAAAACCAGCTTTTTTTAGCCGCTCGAAGGCGCGCTCGTCGCGAACGAACGCCCCGTCTTTGCCGATCGTTGACGATTGTATCTGACAGAATGACGATCGCGATCGCATTCTTTTAAGAGATTCGAGATTAATTTATATTAATGAATTTGTTAATTTTCTCGCTCGCTATCGATACATGAGTTTTTCAATTGTACTAAAATGTCTAGTTTATCTTTCCTACTATT
Source organism: Xenococcaceae cyanobacterium (assembly GCA_051657945.1). GTDB lineage: Bacteria > Cyanobacteriota > Cyanobacteriia > Cyanobacteriales > Xenococcaceae > CAZJTL01. The sequence goes on from JBOFLQ010000074.1 coordinate 22,743, forward strand.
AATTGTTTTAATCGGTGTTAGTCTAGCTATTTATTTTATTTCGGCAGCACCAACATCGACGCGAAAAAATCGCAACCTTTCTTGGTTAGAAAAATTTCAACAAGGATATCAATATAGAAAAGAAGAAATACAATGCGCCCCACTAAGACGAGAACTTCTCAAACGAGTAAACGCTGAAACTGCCGATCGCTTGATTCGAGGAGAAAAAATTAAACATCCCGATCGATCCGAATCTTGGTACCTCGAAAAAGTTATCTACGATTTAAAACGAGGACGATAAATCAAACAAGTTTCAAGTTTGAAGTTGCGATCGAACTTTGCCGATCTAATTTTTAGGTCTTCGTTTTAAATGTTTGAGAAATCAAATACTAACAACTTGAAATTAAAAAACAACTAACAAATAATCAATTATGAGCTGGAGATAACTATAAAGTAATTTAATCTCGATCGATTTTTAATTGTTAATTTCTTGCCGATCGCTCGTGTTGTTATTTATGATGAATGACACTTATAAGGTAGCCATCAGTAACCAGAAAAACATAGATGTAATAGTATGGATAAAGCACGAAGACAAACTTTAGTAGAACGTCGTAAAGAACTAAACAAAATAAGGTATCGACAAGAATTAATAGACAGTAAAAAAGAATTGCTAGCTCATTTAAAAGCCAAATCGATCGCCTATAAAATTCACATAGCCGAAGATGCAACAGAAACAACCGATGCCGATCTTTGGCTAGCAAATAATTTTAGCTTTTGTTGGTGGGGTCGAATCGATTGGCAAAAAGTACCCGAGCGATCGCAAAAATTTTGGTCTTCTTGCTCAGATATAATAACTAATCTCCAACAATTAGCGATCGAACAACAACTCGGAGATCCATTAATTTTTTTAACTTGGGACGGTCAAATTGTCATCGAGTTAAAATTATCGGCACTGCTTGAAGCTGGCGAAATCCTCTTTTACGGGAATTGGGATAACTGGATTTTTAGCCCAGAATACGGTTGGTGCATCGAGTGTTACCACGAAGGAGAACTTTGTTTCGGACGCTCGCCCATCCAAAATTTAAACTAAAAACAGGGATTAGAAACTACACACTCCTCACACATTACCTTAACAACAATACGAGCGCACTTCAATTCACTCAGACTTTCCCCGCTCTCGGTTTTAAAACTGCTCCAAACGTTCGCGAAAGTACTGACGATACAAGTCGCAACTAATAGCAGCGCGATCGCCAACCAGATCGATCAAACCCGTACTTTCTAATTTATGTGCTGCCAGCGAATCTAATTTAGTAAAATTATCTGCCATAAGTACCTGTCGTAAAGCTTCTCCCATTTCGGGATTTTGTTGCAGCGATCGCAAATTTCCCCGCAAAAGATTGCTGTAAATACCCGTTTCCAAAGCTGCTTGTTGTAAAAATTTTTCGACGCTCATTTGTTGTCTGGTTAGTTCGTAAAGAGCGAGACGAATTAAATAGGGGTGTCCGTTAGTCAATGTCAGTAAAGAAGAAAGATACGCACTTCCTTCCTTGCTATTTACCCAATGCAATTGATGGCGTTGTGCCAAATCTTGGACTCGATCGATCTCAAACCTCGGTAATTTAATCGCCAAACCAACGTTAAAGGGCGATCGATTAATATCCAAGGCAACATAAACTTCGGTCGAATAAACGACGATCGGACGCAATTTTTGCCAAACTGGTAAGTTATTGGCTTCTTCATGCCAGAAACGCAGCAATGGTAAAAAATCTTTGGCAGTTTGTCGATACTCAAAGATGCGGTTAACCTCGTCTAGAGCGAGAACCAAAGGTCGATCGATTTGCTCTAAAATATATTCTTGTAAGTAGTTAGTGCAGCTTACTTTGCTACCTAAGTCATCATCCCAAAACTTGTCTAGCTGCGGTTCAAATCCTAATTGTCGGGCAATATTCGCACACAACCAGCGCAAGAGTCTATCCAAATTTTTTAGTACTTCACTATCTGCTTGCCGCCAGTCGATCCTTACCGTGTGATAGCCGAGCAAATTAGCATGTTCTAAAATTTTCAGCATTAAAGAAGTTTTTCCCCATTTTGGCGGGGCTTTGATGCGAACGAGCGCTCCAGGTTTGCTTATTTCTTCAAAAGCAAGTTGTTCGCTGGGAGGGCGTTTGACATAGAAAGGAGAATTGAGAGGAACTGGGCAATCGGGAATTTCTAGAGTGGCTATTTGTGTTTTCATATGCTCGGAGGCAATTTGTCTGAGGACGGAACGAAAGTTATTTTTAGTTACTTTTTCTTTTGTTAAACTGGAAATTTTTTGCCACAATTGAGAACCAATGACCCTAATATAGTCGAAAGCATAGCCAGATTCTTCGGCGATTTCTTGATAACTTTTTTCTTCCCAGCACTTACGAAGTACTAATTCTTGTAAAGAATTCAAACGTTCTGGTGCTAGTAAACTTTCAACTATAGTAATTGCTTCATCTACAATCATTTTTTTATTACTTTTAATCTATAAAAGTCTAACTTTTTCTCACAGACGGTTCTGTTTGCCATCGCTAAAGTTAAAAAGCTAAAACAATAAAATTTTATATTTTGGCAATATCTCCCATGAAATCAGTAGTAGTTGTTCATAAGTTTTCTCTACAAAGAGATAGCATAACAGAATTGCTTAAGTATAATAACATTATTGTTTTTGAGGTAGATAGCGATAGCGACCTTTTTAAAATATTAGAGGTTATGATACCAAATTTAATAATAACAATTATAGATTCACAATTAGATAAAAAAACAGCACACGAAATATATAATAATATTCTCGATCGCCCTTCTGCCCGTACAGTACCCATGCTGTTTTATAATATTTTCGATCGCGAATGTTTTCTTTGCTGGAGACAAACAAAATTGATGGAACAAGAGACGCATATATACAAAAATTGCCAATCCCAGCAAATACTTGAAACTGTCCGCAAAATTTTAGAAGTTCAGAAAAAGAAGCTACAAGCACTTAATTAAACTTACTAAACGATCGCTTTAAATACTAATCAAAAATTGACCTACAAAAGCGTAAGTTTCTGGAAATAGTTCAAATTTATCTTTATTTGCGAGATACTGAATCGAGAATCCAAAAACTTAGCAGTTAGGTAATGACTCAAGTTATAATTGTTGGGGCTGGCCCTGCTGGAGCGACGCTAGCTTTAATTTTTGCCCAACGAGGCATTCGCGTCAAACTAATCGAAGCATCTCGTAATTTTCGTCGAGTATTTCGCGGGGAAGGACTGATGCCCAGCGGATTGGATGCCATAGAGCAAATGGGATTGTCCGACTTGCTAGAAAGTATTCCCCATCGCCCTTTAACTGCCTGGGAATTTTTAATAGACAATCGATCGCTGTTTCGTGTAGAAGAACCGATCGAACCTGGTGGAAAGCCTTGTACCCTCGTTTCTCAACCAGCTTTCCTTGACGCTCTCATCGACAAAGCAAACGCTTATACTAATTTTGAATTTGTACCAGGTACGCCAATACAAGATTTACTCGTTCGCGATCGACGCGTATCGGGTGTAAAATTAGCAGACGATCGCGAAGAAGCTGCCGACTTAGTTATTGGTGTAGATGGTCGCAATTCGATCGTAAGACAGCGAGCTAATTTATCCCTACAGCAAACACATCAAAGCTTCGATATTCTTTGGTTTAAATTGCCCGACTCCCAACACCTTGCAGCAGAAAATATTTTCTATTCCATTGTTAACCGCGATCGCGCCTTTGGTTTATTTCGTAGTTCGGAAGGACATCTTCAAATCGGCTGGGCGCTTCATTCAGATTTAGTTAAAAACTGGAAACAAATCGATTGGACTGAGTTATTGGCTTCTGCGTCTCCTGCTTGGTTAGCATCGCACGTTCGGCAAAATGTAGAAGCTATAGAAAAACCCGTTCTCTTATCAGTTGTCGTCGGCTGCTGCGATCGCTGGCATGTACCGGGGTTATTACTCCTCGGCGATGCCGTTCATCCGATGTCACCCATTCGCGCTCAAGGTATTAATATGGCTTTACGGGATACCATTGTTGCCGCCAATTATCTAGTTCCCCTGTTGCGTCAAGATGCAGAATCTGAGACGATCGATCGAATACTTCCCCAAATACAAGCCGATCGACAACCAGAAATTCTTCGAGTACAGCAGTTACAAAGCCAAGAATCAGCCCAGGGTGAATTACTAATTAAAAACCCACTATTACGATGGGGAGCAAGTCATTTCGCTCCAATTATTCGCGATCGCGTACGCCAGTCTTGGCTCGATCGACAGCGTCAGTTACGTAAAGGAGTAGCAACGGTTAAGTTAGAAGTTTAGCTCGATTGTTTTAATAATTATTAACAAGCAAGGTTTCAATTAAATCCCGAAAAAACTTTGTTATTCAAAACTATTCTGTATAATCTAGTTTTTGGCAACGTTTCACGTCCCTACTGGCGTTCCTTAGAAAGCTGCTATCTTTGTCCTTACGTAAGTCGGTTCGGTAATGGTCAACTTAACACCAAATCCTAGTTATAGTTTAAAAATTCAAATTGAGATTCCCAACCGTCCGGGAACATTAGCTGCTGTAATTAACGTTATTGCTAGCGTCGGGGGAAGTTTGGGCGAAATATTTCTATTAGAGAAAACTCTCAAAATTACCAAACGAGAATTAATTATCGATGCATCTAGTACCGAACAAGCCGAAAAAATTATTAATGCGATCGAAGCTTTACCAGAAGTAACCATAGACAAAGTAATCGATCGCACTTTTGCATTGCATCAAGGCGGAAAAATTTGCATTCA
>JBOFLQ010000075.1:0-20003 GCA_051657945.1 Xenococcaceae cyanobacterium
TCGCGCCATGAGAAAGATAAGAACGATGACGCAATGTTTTTTGGTAGGGCAACCAAATCCATCGCAATTTACCCCAGCGTTGAAATTGTCTGGAGTAAATATCTAGATCGGGGCCAAACATCAGTCCGCTAAATAAAAACGCACTGGATGCAATTAAAGTTGTTTGACTGTTATGAGTAGCGGCAAGAGTAATTCCAGCAACCCAAGGCAAACTCCAAAGAGTAATGCGATCGTGGGTACTACCAGATGGCATGAATTTTTTGGGTGAGAACGACTTTTAAGTCATAACCTGTTGTTTTATTTGCGTCAACTCCCTGCCTATTCCCTATTCCCTGTTCCCTGTTCCCTGTTCCCTGTTTCCTTTTCCCTATTCCCTATTCCCTATTCCCTATTCCCTATTCCCTTTTCAATTAAACACAAATTATTTCGGCACTAACACCTAAAGAGGCGATCGAGTTACGAATTTCATCTTCATAAATTGGATTCATAACAATAACTACATCTGGTTGGTAATCTTTTAAAAACTCTGGCGGGACTATTTTTTGACCGCTACCAGGTAAATACATGCCTTGTTTGCGAGGATTGAGATCGACAATATATTCAATACTTCGATCTTTAAAAATATTTAAAAAAGTAACTCCTTTAGAACCAGCGCCCCAAACTACTGTTTTTTGACCTTTTTGGGCAATAAGTGCGAGATTATCTTGCCAAGTTGTCACAATAGCTTGAAATTTCTGAGTAAATTCGTCGAGATCTTTTTTCAGCGCACTTAATTCTTGAGAACGATCGCTCGAATTATTAGGCACGCAATCGCCCCTGACGGGAAGCGCATCAATACATAAAAACTGTTTGTCAAAGGTTTCTCTAACATCTTTAACTTCAAAATTATTAGCGTTAAAAGCATTAACTAAAGAAGTAGGAACAAAATAACAACAATGTTCGTAAATAATGTCCCAAATTGCCATATTGCGGAAAGTGTGCAAACCGTTGGGAACTTCAAAAAAGACTGCGGTGTTGAGGCGAGATCCGATCGCTTGACGAAGCGATCCTAAAAGAACATCTGGGTTGAGAATATGTTCTAGAGTATGACGACAGCAGATTAAATCTGCTTGATAATCTTGATATTTGTCAGAATAATAATCTTGAATAATTTTAACTTGTTCGGACATGTGTTCGTGTTCCGATCGCGGTACGTAAGTTGGATCGAAACCAACGCCTTTACTATTGCTTAGTTCGCATAGAGAAATCAAAAAATCGCCCTTACCGCAACCAATTTCAATAATATCTTTGCGATCGAGTTGATGGCGTTTGACTAAATCGGATGCCAAAGTTCGAGCGTATTCTTGAAAGCGGGGAGAATAATGTAGAGAGTTTTCGTAATCGCGATCGTAATCTAATAAAGTTGCATCGAACGCGGCATTATAAATCAAACCAGAATCGGGATTAAAAACTAGTTTGATATCTCCTTTAGGACAATTTATTGCTGCTTCTCGTTCAGACCAAAGTAAATTACAGTAAATCGGAACGTTTAACATTTCAAAAAAAACCTCCAAATGTGGAGGCACTTCAGTAGTGTTAAGGTGCTTCGATGTATCGTTCATTTTTTTTTGCCGCCGCGATCGCAGATTTTGACCACAATAAGATAACACAAGAACAAGAAATAAAGTCTAGCCCCTAAAAGAAGGCAGAGGGCAGAAGGCAGAAGGCAGAAGGAAGTAGTTTTCGAGTTAATGGTAAGAATCAGAGATTAAAAGAAGCGGCTGTTTAACTTGCTACTTGCTACCTAGCCCTTCTTATTTAGAAGAAAACTCAATCTTAAAATTGCCTTCTTCAGAAGAAATAGATACTTGCTGATAACTAACCTTTAAAACCAATTCGGGTAAAAAAGCTTTACTAGTAGAAACAATTAATCCATTTCCTTGAGAGCCAGTGCCATATCCAAGATCGAATTGCCAAAGATAATTTTGACCTAATTTTTCTTTAGAGTGATAGCGCCACCCAGAAGTAATTAGATTTTCCCCGTCGAGATCGACATTAGAGGTTTTATAGTTAACAAACAAAGCATATTGCGAGGTAGAAATGTTATCGCCGCCAAAATTAAAAGCTAACTCGGAAGTAGTTTTTTCGCTCTCTCCTTGATGGGTTAGTTGTAGGGATTTTAAAGTAGATTTAAACTCCCATTTCCAGCGATCGTTAATATCTCGATTGGCACGAGCATAAATAGATAAATCGTCTTTGCCAATAGTTAAATCGACATTAGCATTAAGACTGTGGTCTTGGCTATTTCCTTCGACTTTAAAATTAAGATTCGATAGCGGTTGCCAATTGAGATCGAATTTTTGGTAAATGTTATTACCGTGATAGTTTAATACCAATCGACGAGATGGTTTGAAGCTAATATTGCTCTGCACGTCAATACCATCTTCTGCATCGTTTAAAAGCGAAAAAGATGCCTCTAGAGGTAAATCTGCTGGTTTGAACGACAATTTGCCAAACCCTTTTATCAGTCGATCGTAAAAAAAACCGACTCCCAATGTTACATGTTTAGATACTCCCTGATTGAATCCAATGCCACCCCGAAAATCTGGTAAATTGTTTTCATAATCGCGATCGTCGATTAGCTTGCTTTTATCATCGCCAGAAACGATTAAACCATCACTAAAATCAGACAAAAAACCCGACTCGGATAAAAGATCGGCTTTCTCGACAAAGTTAAATTTAACCCGATTGGGATTGGCTGTTTTTGTTTTGGGTAACTCGATGCGGGTAAATTCACTCAAACCCCAATATTTAAAACTTTGAGGGTTCGACCAAAAAATCGGTTGCGGATTAAAAATATAGCCTATGCTATCGCTATTGCGCCAAAAATCAGGATTATTGCTGGATAGCTCGGTTTTTTCGAGGACATTGTCGATCTTTTCTGGTTCTTGTGTAGATTTGTTAATTTTTTTGAGGTCGGAAGCAGAAAAAGAAGGAAATGATTCGTATTTGTAATTATCGGGAAAACTAGGATAAATAGTTGAAGCATCGCGTTCGAGTGTTGGTGAAAAAAACTCGGCTTGCCAATTCGAGCGAGGCTCTGACAAAGCTGGAGTATTGTTCGAGCAACAGTAGAATAGGCTACTCAAAAATAAATTTGCTAGAATGGCTTTCATTCATTCATTGGCGCAGTATGAGAGAGCAAGAATAGAAAAAGCAGTGAATAAATTCGGAAACTAAGCACTGACGAACAAAGCAAGCAAATTTTCAACAGAAAATTTCCTCAATTTCTGTTCATTATTAAAAACTCACACCAATTGTTAAAACGTATTTATTCGCTTCACAAATGAAGAAGCTTGTTTGCGAATTTAGTCCTCAATTACTATTGTCTGCTTTTTGGCTAAATTTGACAGTAAAGTTAATATTAAGGACTGGCAGACAACAGTTAAAGATTTGATAAAGCTTACTCAAGTAAATCGCTAAAAAAGATTATGAAATCCTTATTTTTCAATTTTCAATTTTATTTATACTTATTAAATAATTCCCAAAAAATAGGTAAAACTTCTCACAGTTTTGTCACAAAATTTTTAAACAATTCTTCAAAAATTGCTCGCGCTAGTTTATCTGTATCCTTCTTACTCGGTTTGGCTTTAAGCTTAGGTACGACAAAATCTGTTCTAGCTCAAACCCCTCCAGCAACAGAAACATTACCAACCGCACCCAACCCAGCAAATCCCCAACCTGTATCGCCAATTATTCCTAGGGATACTCCAGTCAATTCACCCACTACACCCAGTCAGACAAATCCTGCGCCTCAATTGCCAAACGCGATCGACAATTCAGTTAATGCGCCACAAGAATTAAAAGATCTTCTCGCCAGTATCGATACAGCAGCCAGTCAAAAAAATCTTCAGGCTTTGATGGAATTTTACAGCCCTCAATTTGTCAATTCCGATGGTTTAAACGCTTCGACTATGTCGCAAGCTTTAACCAGAATGTGGCAACAATATCCCAAGCTTACTTACAAAACAGAAATAGTATCTTGGCAAGAAAAAGAAGGTAAACTAGTTGCAGAAACAGTTACTAATATTAGCGGCACACAGCAATCAAAAGCCAGAGTCGTCAATTTAACTTCTCAACTTCGATCCCGCCAATCTTTTCAAGACCGAAAGCTACTCGAACAAGAAATTATTACAGAAAACACTCAACTAACTTCTGGCGCTAACCCCCCTCAAGTAGAAGTAACTTTACCTGATGTCGTTCGCGTTGGTGCTAAATTTGATTTTGATGCAATTGTCAGAGAACCTTTAAATGATGAAGTTTTGTTAGGAACGGCACTCGAAGAAAAAATTAGCGGCGATCGCTATCTCAAGCCCGGCACATTAGAATTAGAAGCCCTTCCTGCTGGAGGTATTTTTAAGACAGTAACCGCCCCAACTCAGCCAGAAAATCGCTGGATTTCGGCTATTTTAATCCGAGGAGACGGCATCACCATGGTAACGCGACGTTTGCGAATAGAAAAGTAGGGAAGAGGGATTAGGGATTAGGGATTAGGGAAAAGTGTGCCGCGTTTTTACTCATTACTCATTACTTATTACTTAAAGAAAGCCTTTTGCCCCTCCGCTTCCCTAACCCCTAACCCCTATCCCCTATTCTTTTAAAGTCACATTCATCACATCGGCGATCGTCGAGCAGTAATTTTGTAAACCTAAATTAGCTGGGACGGTTGGATTTTGATGGGTAAAATGACGATAGGTCATAGAAAAATAACTCCATTCGTCCATTTGGATGCGAAAAACTTTGATAAAAAAGTTAGCTATGGCAGTCGAGAGAGGAATTTGAAAATAGATTTTTTTATTAAAATAAGCACAAAGTTGTTCGATCGCCTGGTTGGCACTCAGGCGTGAATTACCCAAAACTATTTTTTCAATCGCTTCTTTTTCCTCATTGCTAGCCAAAATTTTCTCGTCAGGGCAATCGACTAAATAAGATACTACCTGTGCGATGTCTTTGGCATGGATAAAATGAAAACTACCATCTGTTTTGAAGAAACGAATTAAGCCAATCCATTTAACGACATCAGGCAACCCAGCCGAAATATGAGAGTATGGCTTATGGCTGTCTCCTCCAAAAACCATAGTAGGAAAGAGGGCAACTATTTTTGAAGCGATCGGCAATCTCGATAAACTTTCAAAACACTGATATTTGGTGCGAATATAATCAGTGCCAAATTGAAAAGCTTGAGGAAGCAATTGATTGTTGCGATCGAGAATGCTAGCAGTGGAAAAATAAATTATTCGTTCGCAAACGTTAGGATTCAACATCTCAACTAAGGCGAGAGTTTTAACTACGTTAACATCGTAGGATTCGCCACTTCCTCCCCAAGCAGTCGCAATTAAAATGGCAATATTAATATCTTTAAGCAGCAGATCGCTATATTCTTCAATTTGTCTGAGATCGCCTGTCAATATATGAATACCAGGACGAGCATTACGATCGAAGCGCAGTTTTTCTGGGTCTCGTACCAGCAAAAATAACTCGTGCTGTGTTTCTTGAATTAAAGCTTCAACAATATAGTGACCGATACAGCCACTCGCACCAGTTATAAAAATTTGCTTGCGGTTCATTCTAAGTTTATCAGTAGAGAACGATTTATCGTTCATAGGGTACAAGATATCGCCATCATCTGTCACTTTTAACTTGACGCTCAGAAAACAATCGCATAACTTTAAAAAATATGACGTACTGATAAACGTCACTGTGTTTTAAAATCGTTAAAGTGGAAAAATCGATTTGACCCCAAAAAAACAAAACTTTCCGATGTAAAGGGGAAGAGTAATGTTTGTTATGTCTTTAATAATCTTGGCAATCGCTGGTTTGACTATTTACTTGAGCATCATTTTTAAAGATGATGTCTTCCAAGCAGCTATGGCATTTACGGCTGCTTTATGCATAATCTTAGCTTTGGTTGTTGCTCCTTGGGCTATAAAATTAATAATTGTTATCGCTACACCATGTATTTTCGATCGAATGACTAATTGGTCGGCTAGAAACCTGTAAAGATCTAAATGTAGATATTTACGAATTAACGATGCAGCGAATACTAGAACCAGAACTAATGGATACTCAGGAGGAGGCGACTGAGTATGATGCAATGGATTTCACAGAGGTCAACAATGCTTTCGCGCGTGAAGTAATCGAACTTGTAAACGATCGCACCGAGCCATTAGAATTATTAGATATAGGTACGGGAACGGCTCGTATACCAATTTTGATTTGTCAGCAACGCCCTCAATGGCAAATTAAAGCGATCGATATGGCGCGATCGATGTTAGAAATAGGCAAGAAAAATATTGCTGATGCTGGTTTAGAAAAGCAAATAGTTTTAGAATTTGTAGATGCAAAACAAATGCCTTATGCAGATGCTAAATTCGATTTAGTCATCTCTAATAGCTTAGTGCATCATCTTCCCAACCCATTATCTTTTTTTACAGAGATTGCTAGAGTTTTAAAATCGAATGGTGGAATTTTAATTAGAGATTTGATCCGTCCTGAAAGCGAATCAATAATAAATGCGCTCGTCGATGAAATAGGTTTAGAGTATAACGATCTGCAAAAAAAATCATTCCGCGATTCTCTTCATGCGGCTTTTACTTTGGATGAGGTTGAAGAATTAATACAAGCCGCAGGTTTGCAAGACGTAAGAGTTTATCAGTCAAGCGATCGCCATTGGACAGCTAAAAAGCAAATCAAACAAAGATAAAACGTCTCTACACAGGATTAAATATGATGAAAATAGGATTTTTAGGGACTGGTTTGATGGGACAGCCGATGGCGCAAAGATTGCTAGAAGCTGGTATGGAAGTTATCGCCTACAACCGCACTCAATCTAAATTAGAACCATTAAAATCGATTGGCGTTGAAATTGCTAATTCGCCAACAGAAGCGATCGCGGCGGCTGAATGTTTAATTTTAATGTTAGCTGATGCGGCGGCGATCGAAAACTTACTTTTTTTGGAAAATACTTCTATAGCAAATCGTACCATCATACAAATGGGAACGATCGCGCCACAAGAAAGCCAAATTCTTCGCGATCGCGTCGTCGCTGCTGGCGGTGAATATTTAGAAGCACCAGTGTTAGGAAGTATTCCCGAAGCGAAAACTGGCAAACTAATTGTCATGGTAGGTAGTACTAAAACACAATTCGATCGCTCGAATGCATTACTCAAAAATTTTAGTAGCGATCCCTTATATATCGGAGAAGTAGGTACAGCCGCCGCCATGAAACTAGCACTCAATCAACTGATTGCGTCGCTCACAGGTGCTTTTGCCTTAAGTTTAAGCTTTGCCAGCAAACAAGGAGTTAACGTCGAACAATTCATGCAAGTTTTGCGTCAGAGTGCCTTATACGCACCCACCTTCGACAAAAAACTCTCAAAAATGCTCGATCGCGACTACGCTAACCCTAATTTTCCCACCAAACATCTTCTAAAAGATACCAATCTCTTCATCACTCAAGCCCAGGCGATCGATTTAGATACTAGTTCGATCGAAGGAATACGTAAACTCATCGAAAAAGCGATCGAACTAGGTTATTCAGAACAAGATTACTCGGCAATTTTTTCGGCGATCGATAATTAATTTTTAATTTTTAATCCCTAATTCTTCAAAGCCAAAGTCAAACCATCAGCGATCGGCACCAAACTAATTGTCACCCTGTCATCCTGATATAACTTCTGATTGAATTCTCTAATCTTATTAGTGCGATTGTCTCGAACTTCGCGATCGGCAACTGCACCCGACCATAAAACATTATCGATCGCAATTAAACCACCAACACGAACTAATTGCAAAGCCCGTTCGTAATAATTATAGTAATTGCTTTTATCGGCATCAATAAAAGCAAAATCAAAAGTTTCTGCCTCACCCGCCGCTAACAATTCATCCAAAGTTTCGATCGCTGGGGCTATTCTGAGATCGATTTTATTTGCTATTCCAGCCTTCTCCCAATAACGACGCGCTACAGTCGTATATTCATCGCTAACATCGCAAGCAATTAATTTTCCGTCATTTGGTAAAGACAAAGCCACACAAAGAGAGCTATAACCAGTAAAAACGCCCACTTCCAGCGTCTTTTTCGCTCCCATTAACTTCACCAACAAAGCCATAAATTGACCTTGTTCTGGGGCAATTTGCATCACTCCTAGAGGAAGTTTAGCCGTCTCTGTTCGCAATTGTTGTAAAACTTCAGGTTCGCGTAGTGAAACTGATAGGAGATAATCGTAAAGAGGTTGTTCGATGCCAATTGTTTTTTTCATGAAATTCATTCAGCGATCGCGTCAGTTAATTGTGGCTGTATTACTTATTGTCATACTTAGTGCTTGTGGTGCGCCCACTCCACCGAGAGAATTAGCACCAAGTGGAGATTTAGTCAAACGCGCGATCGCGCTTCAACTAAATCAAACCGAACAGCGCATCTCCGAGCATCTTACCGCTTCTGCACCCGAGTTAGAAGTTTTTGGAATCACAGTCAAGCAATTAGAACCAATTTACATTGCTAAATTAGCTGCATATCACCTACAAGGAAGTTATAACCTTAAGATTAAACTGCCCAATCAGAAAAAAGTACAAAAAAATAATTCTTTCGATGTTTACTTGCAACGACAAATTGAAGGAAAAACTTGGCGTTTGTTGAGACGAGAAATCGATGAAAAAGACGAAAAATCTTATTGGACTAGTTATTTAATTAAATAATAATTCAGCGCGATCGCTTGAATACCTCATCATGCTTTTTTCTTTTTTGTAGATCGCGCCTTTAATCCAAAATTACAGCAATTTCATCCTGTTTTTGGCTATAAACACTCAAATGTTCCCATCGCACCCAATCTCACTGTAATAATTTCTACGTCTGCGATTGCTTGATGAGGGCCGTTTTTAGTATTTGCAGGTGTAAACCAAAAAGTTCCTTCCCCACATTCGCAATCGCCTGTTTTAATAACACCACTCAATACATAAACATATTCGTCACAGGGATGTTGATGAACGGGAATAATAGTTCCTGCTTCCATCCGTAACTTATGAATCGAACCATCAGTGACGGGTTCGGCAAGTGGCAAAATTTCCACACCTAAAAACCGTTCCATTTTCAGCTAATGACTGTCTTTTGTTTCAATAAACGTTTGCTCGATAGTCATAATTTTTTCTCAGTTTACTTATTACTTAATTCGGTGCGTTACCCTACGAAGTTCAAACCCTACACGAACTAATGTTTTACTCAAACTTTTTCAGCAAGCCCTAATTACTAATAATGCAAATAGCTTTGCTGATGCGATTTTTAATAACATTTCTTATACTCTATTCTTTCAGCATCCATTTTATCGTCAATAGCAATCATAATACTTGTTTCTGCTTGTTGCGAACTTTTATCATATTTCCAAGGCTCTTTTGCTTCATCAAATGCAGTTGCAAGTTTTTGCTCTTTTTCTTCTAAATCATCTTTAGCTTGTTCACAGTTCCAAGGATAGCCAATGGAATAAACGCATCCTCCAAAAAGAAATATTAATCCGCAAAAGCCTAGAAAACCTTGAATAATATTTGATATTCTTTTCATAATTTTAAAAAATATTAGTTATCTTCATTTAATATATTGCCCAAAAGCAGTAAAAAAATTTTTGTAGAGTAGGAATTAGAGATAAAGATAATTTTCTATTCCTTATTACTCATTAATTACTACAATTACTACTTGCTACTTAAAAACTATCCCCCTACACATATCTAAAATTAGATCGACCTGTTCGGACAAAGGTATCTCGCCAAAAGATTCTAAATCGATCGCAGCACGACTAATCAATCCCATCGTCATACTGGCTAAAGCTTCATCGGTAATAGGTCTGACTGGATAATCCGAGCGCAATTGTCTAATGATGTCTAACATCTTGGGATAAATTTTAGAAGGACGAGTACTTTAATAGTCATATTTGCCCGTCAACATTCTTTCCTGTTGCGATCGCAAAAAACGAAAGGCATATTCTTGACGATGAGAAATTGCCCATAATATATATGCACGAAAACAGGCTGTAAATTGAGCTAGTGAATCTCGATCGGCATTTTCGCAAGCAGATAGAACACTCATCTCCAATCCAGCTAAGATTCTCTCCATTAAAGCCTCTGACACTTCTTCTTTGTTTTTAAAATGTGTATATAGGCTAGCTTTAGAACGAAACCCCGCCGCAGTACGTAAATCATCGATCGCGCCTGAATAATATGAGTTTTTTTATAATAGCGATCGCATCTGTAAATCAAACTTACAATTACGAATTGTCTGAGATAAATAATTAATCATAAATTGCTTTTCGTTATCTTCAACTAAAAAAATACAATCGACTATTTTTAGATGAGTTTTCTTTGTAATAATTTCTCCTTTTTTATATAATTCATATTTAAAATACCTTACTGGTAATGCAAGATAATATGGCAAAACAATTTAGTCTTGACTTATTCGACTCAAAGCAAATCGCTCGTCAAAAACATCCCGAACTTTTAA
Organism: Xenococcaceae cyanobacterium; assembly: GCA_051657945.1. Classification (GTDB taxonomy): domain Bacteria; phylum Cyanobacteriota; class Cyanobacteriia; order Cyanobacteriales; family Xenococcaceae; genus CAZJTL01. Next base: position 10,523 of record JBOFLQ010000075.1, read on the forward strand.
CTCTGCGATCGGGTAAATCTATGCCTGATGGAGAAGTAATTATATATCGAAACTTTTTTGAAGAATTAGAAAGCGATCGATTATTTCAAGAGTTATTAAACAATATAAATTGGCGACAAGATAAGATAACTTTTTTTGGCAAAGAAGTCAATTTACCTAGATTGACAGCTTGGTATGGAGATGAAAATAAATCTTATAAATATTCAGGTATTACTATGAATCCCGATACTTGGACACCAACATTACTGGCGATCGAAGAAAGAGTTGAAAAAATAGTAGAAATAAAATTCAACAGTGTCTTACTAAATTTATACCGTAATGGAAAAGATTACGTTTCATGGCATAGTGACGATGAGCCAGAATTAGGAAAAAATCCAATTATTGCTTCAGTAAGTTTTGGTGCAACAAGACGTTTTCAATTAAGACATAGATCGAATAAAGATTTAGATACAGTTGAAATTGCTTTAACTCACGGTAGTCTACTACTCATGAAAGGATCGACACAACATTTTTGGAAACATCAAGTACCAAAGACTTCTAAAGTATTAACAGAAAGAATCAATTTGACATTCAGGGTGATTAAATAATTTAAGTGCGATTGTATCTTTAACCCAAATTAACAATAATGCGATCTCACCTGAATCATAATTAGCTTTTTTCTTATAGCGATCGCGCCTGAATAATAATTGAAATTTTTATTGAACGAAGGCAGAAGGCAGAAGGCAGAAGGCTTTTATGAGCAATTTCCGTGGGATTCCGACCCACTCTTCTATTGAAGACCGCCAAATCTGCGTATCTTGTTTTTCCGAGGTAGCCTCGGAAAAAGTTTGGCGCAAAGATTGTGGCGGGGGCGCATACCCCACAAGTGAGGCGCGTCAATTCCGAGGTAACCTCGGAATTGCCTTGGCGCGCCGTGAGAAGGAATCCGCGAAAAATCAAACATATGCGCCCTCTGCCCGGTCGCACTCGCCTGTCGAAGTGCTGCCCTCTGCCTTCTCCTCGGCGGAAGCCTTGGTAAATGCGATCGCGTCTGAAACTAAAACTAACAGTAACGCGATCGTAATTAAAACCTTGATTTTTTTTAGCTACTAATATTAGTTTCGCTCGCCGAGTATTTTAATAATATGTTTGGCAAGCTGTTCGTTGATTTCTCGATGTCTGGGAATTGGTTGAGATACTTTTGTTTTAGGATTTTGATACCAGTCATGTTTACCACCATGACGAATAAATACACATCCCATTTCTTCGAGATGTTTGATTAAGTCTCGTCTCTTCACGATACCTCAAGTTCTGCTACTCTTCTAACATTAGGAATTTCTCCGCTTGTCAATTCTTTGTAGAGATCGACTAAGTTTTCTTTTAGTTCTTCTTCACTTTCTGCTTGAGTCCAGTAATCTGAAAATTCTTCTAGATAACCAAGCCACATTTCTTCGTCTTTCCAGTAAACGTATTTCTTAGTTTCCATAGCTGAAAATATCGATAAAATTCTCTTGTTATGGCAAATATTCGATCGGAACAAATTGTACTAGGCTCAATCGGTGTTTTTTTGTCATAGCTAAAGCGATCGCGCTCTAATTTTCTGGATCTAACTTTTCGGTTTTTCCTGCTTTGTATTCAGCCATTGCTTCGCTTGCCAATTTAGCAAGTGCATCTTGAGAATTAGCAAATGCTTTATCCCATCGCATTTCGTCTTCAAGTTCTTCTAAAATCATGGCAGCGATCGCGTCTTGTTGACTTGAGGGTAAGGTTTTTAATCTAGCGATCGCAACTTCGAGTAGTTCTGTCATTTCTGCTGTAATTCTGTTCGTTTTTTTATCTTAGCTAAATCGATTGCGTAGCACGAACGTGCGGCAGATCGCGCCTTAAACTCAAACTAACAGTAACGCGATCGCACTGATTCCCTTTTTTGCGTAAATATGATGGCTACCAGTTACTCTCTTCAATATCCAGCCATTTCGTTCGACAGTTTTACAAAGAACTTTACCAGAAATCGATTTCATAATGATAGTTCTATCGATTGCTTTTCAGGTTTAATTTCTTCCCGTTCGCTAGCAACTTCTAACCATCCTTGCACTGCATCTTCAAGCATTTCTAATATTTGTTCGTAGCTTTCTCCCCAAGTATGACATCATGGTAATGCAGGTACAGAGCCACACCAAACACCATCTTCTTGCCACACAACTGCTTTAATTTTCATCTTTTATTTTGAAAATATCTCGATGTAAATTCTAACTCGATCTTGTTTTTGTTGATTAGTGAGGCGATCGCGCCTTAAACTCAAATTAACGGTAAGGCGATCGTGCTGGAACTATTTTTGATGCTGTTTACTTAGTTGTTTCAGGGGCTTTGAAATGACCTGTCTGTCGCTTGTAGCTTGCTTTTTTCTTAAATCATCACAAATTGCCTGTAAATCATAATTGAATGCTTTAGCGTGTTCTTCTCGAATTTTGTGAATTTCTTCAAGAACTTCATCTTTCCACATCTCTAATCTCCCATTAACTCGTATGGCGTGCAAATAGTTGGTAATTCGTATCCAGCATCGAAACTTATTTGAGCTAGTTTTTTCTGGATTTGAGCATTAGCAATATGTTTACAGTTCCAGGTTAACAGATAGTCCAAACCATAAACTGTAGCTACTGCAATATGAAGTGCATCGTCAGCAGCTTTAGGTGGAAGATTACTTTCGCTTAAAAATTGTGATGCTAGATTTTGAACAGATTTGTCGATCGCTAGTAAAGGAAAATCATTTAGTATTTCAAGTCTTTTAGCTGCTATTTCTGTATCACCTCTGGCTACCTCATCTAAAACTATTTGAGAAATGTATAGAGTAAAGTATGTGCGACGATCTTCCCACCATTCTCGCGTAGCTTCTGAATTTGCCATTAGAATCAGATTATTACTTGGTCTAACGGTTAGATAGCCGATGATGCTGGTTTCAATGTAGACAGTTTCACTCATTGGGGGTTAAGAGATTGTCTTTTTAATTGTATTGCGATCGCATCTAAATAATAATTAATTAGTTTTTCGTAATCGCGATCGCGCTTTGGATCCAAATTAACAGTAACGCGCCATAATATTTAAAAATAGGAAAGTATTAAAATACCTAAGCTTAATTCATTATTAAAGTTTTCGATCTCCTTAGTATGAGAACGAATTAAAGATTCAATATCGTTAGTTGTGCAGTTACCAATACGAATCCAGATGACTTTAGGTGGAAAACCTCGAAGTAAAATTAACTCACTAAAATCAGAATCTTTAGTAACAATCATAAATTCATTGTCACGAGCATATTGCCACACAACAGAATCTTCTACTGTATCTAACCCTAAATTGAAGAGATGATTACTATTAAGATAAAGATCGCTAAGACGATTAACCAAGCGAGGTGATAAATTATGGTCAAATAATAGTTTCATGTAGTAACTATTAATGTTTGTTGCTCTCGATCGGCTGCATAGCTAAGACACGCTAAGATATCTTCCATTGTTAGATAGGGAAAATCATCAAGTATCTCTTCGTAAGTCATTCCCGCAGCTAAATAAGAGAGAACATCATAAACTGTGATTCTCATTCCGCGAATACAAGGCTTTCCACTTCGCTTTCCTGGTTCGATTGTAATGATGTTGCGATAGTTCATAATCAAACTAAGTGATGATTATTTTGTGCAATCTAATTTAATCATATCTGTTTGAGCGATTTGAAGCATTGCGATCGCACCTTGAACCAAAATTAACAGTAACGCGTTAGCGAAGCTTTCCGAAGGAATCACTCACAACATAAAAAAAATTAAATTGTTTTGAATTTAAATCGTTTGAGTAAAGTTAAAGTTAAATAATAAATAAGATTTAACCTTCGATCGATATGATAAGTGCTTCAAAATTTAATGAAATTCTAGAACAAATCGAAACTTTATCTAATGATGACCAAGAGATATTAATCGATTTAGTTAAGCGTAGATTAATAGAACGAAGACGAGATGAAATTGCTGAGAATATTACAAAAGCACATCAAGAATATCAGTCTGGAGAAGTGTTTCGTGGTTCTGTTGAAGATGTAATTGCTGAGTTAGACAATTGAGAATTTTAGTTTTTGGTTCATCTTTCAAACGAGAGTTTAAGGCAATTATCAAGCGTAGACCAGAGTTGAAGCAAAGGATTGAAGATAGATTAAGAGTTTTAGCAAACGATCCCTTCGATTCTTCTCTACGAACGCATAAACTCAAAGGTAAATTAGCCGGTTCTTGGTCTTGTACTGTTGAGTACGATTGCCGAATAATTTTTGATTTTGTCAAAAATCAGAATTCGGGAGAAGAAGAAATCTTGCTAATCGATATTGGTAGTCATGATGAGGTGTATTGACTATAGAGATTAAATCTCGTTAAGATCGCGCTTTAAATTCAAATTAACAGTAATACGATCGCGCCTGAATAATAATTGAAATTTTTAGTAAATGCGATCGCGTCTGAAACTAAAACTAACAGTAACGCGATCGCGTTTAAATAAATAATAATTTAAACTATAATCTTTAACTACAGTCCCAGTGGTATATAATTTTAGAGAAATCACATTTTTTTAAGGCTGATTCTTTAATCCAAAAGTTGCATACGCCCAGCTCTCCCCATTGAATATAAATTTTTTCAAATGCACTGTCATCAGAATCAATTTGTAACAATAAAATATAATTTTCTTCTTCATTAATAAATTCTCTTGGATCGTCTTGAGTGAACTTAGCATAACCACCAAGCTTATGTCCCGATACAAATTGATTTTGATACCAATTTTTAAGTCGGTAATTATTTGTACCTAATATATTCCAAATGTCAGAACCAACCAATCGATCGAATTGACGATCGCAGTGGGAAATAGGAGCAAAATTTAAAGTAAATTTTAAAGCAAAACAATCATTTCGATGGGGACTATATGAGGGAAAAATATAAAAAGGGATTTCCTCATAATTTGAGTTCCAAAGAGTGGGTAAAAAATCAAAATTTGTAATTATTTTTTCTTCCTCGATCTCTGGTTCGGGAAAATAAAGAACGCGAAACCCCGATTGATTTGTCGGATTATAGAAATCTTTACCATAGGAGCTAGTTTTAGCTAGATAAAATTGAAGAATTCCTCGTCTAGGAAATCCCTCAAGTAAAGGAATTTCTTCAAAGTTAATTTGTGCTAAAAGATATAAATATTCGCCTTTTTCTGTTTTAGGATAATCAAAATTCCTTGGTAAGTAAGGAAAACCAGCTATTTTACTTTGCCACCAATTTGTTTTCTGAGTTAGTTGAGTTTGAATTTTGATATATGGCTTAACCGTTGCTTCAAGTTTTTCTCTGTAAAATTCTAATTCTAGAGGTAGTTCGAGATATTGATTGGATCGATCGATTTGAGAATTAGACTCTTTTTGTTGCTTTTTTTGTGGAGATATAACTCCCTTAGCCATTAAAACTGCGTCATAAAATGCTGTCAAGTTTGCTTCTTTAAATGATTGCCCATTTTCCCCAGTTTTTACACTATAGTAACCGCATCTTATAGCTTGCTCATTACGGGATAAATGTGATACTTTTATCATCATTTTTATTAAAAATTGTCCTTGTAAAGGTCGATCGGGCAACTCTGTCATACGTTTATTTCGAGTTTTGTATTTTGTTTATTTTTGTTTCAAGACTCTCTCTCAGCCAATTCCATCCATCTTTCTGTAGCCCGATCGATCTCTTCATTCAATTTTGCTAATTGTTCCGATAATTCCTGAACCTTACTAAAACCACTCGGCGGATTGTGATAAAGACTTTTTTCTAATTCTTCTTTTTCTACTTCCATTTTGGCAATTTTAGTTTCTAATTTTTCAAATTCTTTTCTTTCGTAATTAGATAAAGAACGAGATTTATTAGAAGAAGATTTAGACGAAGAAGATTTTTTATTATTCTTGGATTCTTCTTTTTGTTTGGTTTCGTTTTCCTGTTCTTTTGCTTCCTTATCTTCTTCTTGTTTGTAATCTAAATAAATCGAATAATTACCAGGATACAAACGCAAATTACCATTAGGTTCGATCGCGAAGATAAATTCAACCGTGCGATCGAGGAAGTAGCGATCGTGCGACACTGTAATTACGCAACCATTAAAGTTATCTAAGTAATCTTCTAAAATCGATAGAGTTTGCACGTCTAAATCGTTAGTAGGTTCGTCTAAAATTAAGACGTTAGGCGCGCCCATCAATACTTGCAATAAAAATAAGCGTCGCTTTTCCCCACCAGAAAGTTTGTGGATGGGTGCATACTGTTGATTCCCAGGAAATAAAAATCGCTCAAGCATTTGGGAAGCACTAATTTGACTACCATCTGCGGTAGTAACGAAGGCTGCGATATCTTTGATGTAATCGATGACTCGTTGATTTTGATCGATCGCCGCGAGTAAATCTTCTGAATGTTGATCGAAATATCCAATATGAATCGTACTACCAATATTAACCGTTCCCGAATCTGGTTGAATCTTTCCTGTAATAATATTCATCAGGGTAGATTTTCCCGCACCGTTACCGCCAATAATCCCAATGCGATCGCGCGGATTAAATTCGTAGGTAAAATCTTTAATTAAAGTACGTCCGTTATAAGCTTTAGAAATATTCGTAAGTTCGATTACTTTTTTCCCGATGCGTCTTCCTGGGGTATCGATTTCAACTTTCCCCTGAACTTCTTTAAATTCCCGATCCTGCATATCACCAATGCGATCGATCCTGGCTTTTTGTTTGGTACTGCGTGCTTTCGGCCCTTTTTTTAACCATTCTAACTCTCGACGCAATATTCCTTTGTATTTCTGTTGCGTCGAAGCTGCTGATTCTTCTTGGAGTGCTTTCTTTTCTAAATAATAAGAATAGTTTCCTGCATAGTTATAGAGATCGCCGCGATCGATTTCTAAAATGCGATTGGTAACTTTATCGAGAAAATAGCGATCGTGAGTAATCAGTAAAATAGCACCGCGAAAACTGTTTAAATAATCTTGTAACCACTCTACAGATGCAGCATCTAAATGGTTAGTCGGCTCATCCATCAATAATAGATCGGGTTCGTTAAGAAGTGCAGTTGCTAGTGCAATGCGTTTGCGATATCCTCCCGATAAATCTCCAACTCTAGCTTCAAAGTCTTCAATTCCCAGCTTACTGAGGATAATTTTCGCTTTGGTTTCTAATTCCCATGCTGCCGCTGATTCGATCTTTTCTGTAACTTTAATCAGTCTATCTGTGAGGCTATCGCGATCGTTTCCTTGAATGTGTGCAATCTTATGGGATAAGTCTTCATATTCGCGCACTAGTTTCATTTGTTCGCTGCTGTCGGCGAATACTTGATCGAGAACGGTATTATCTTCATTTACTTCTGGTTGTTGCGGTAGATAGACAATTCTCGCACCAGATTTAACAATGCGATCGCCGCCGTCGATCGATTCAATTCCCGCAATCATTTTCAGTAGGGTTGATTTACCACCACCATTAACCCCAATCAGCCCTACTTTATCTTGTTCTTCAATAGTAAAACTACCCTCGCGGAGAATTTCTTTGATACCGAAGTCTTTTTTAATTTTTTGTAGGGTTACGATACTCATTTTAAGTTTTAAATATAAATACTCTGGCGATCGGTATACTAAAATTATTAATCTATTTTACGTTTCGCTATCTAAGCCTAACCATTTTCTTACCGCATCTTCAACTTGCGATAATTGTTCCTTTGAAAGCATTCTTAATCTCTTGAGTAACTTTGTCTTAGGAATTGTCACTTTCCCACCGATCGAGGCTCAAAAATAAAGCTTCTGCACTTAGGGTTAATTCATCATCAGTCAGGGAAGGAATATCTGTATTAAGAGTTCGTCGTAAAATCTCAGCTACGACTTGCTGTTTTTCGTCTTCTGGCAATCGATCGAATGATTCTAATAACTGCTGAGATTGGTTATTCAAGAGATTAATTTTCGATATGGTTGACAACTACTTATTTTACTGTCCATCTTTATTGATGTTGCGGTAATAAAATATGGGCAATTTTCGCATCGGATTTAAAGGAGCGATCGCCTGAGTCGATCGATTCAATTCTTGCGATCGTCTTTTGTAGGGTTGATTTACCAGCACTATTAACCCCAATTAGCTCTATTTTAATTTTAGGTAAAGTCATAATAAGTCTTATATATTGTCAAATGGTTAAAAAAAATAGTTTTATTAGTAATAAAATGGAATACAAAACTTTAAAAAGAGAACTTAATGACTGGGTAGAAATTGACACAGCAATACATATACTTGGATATTGTTGTGGATTTATTCAAGAGGGAGAAAGATTTCCAAAATATGTTTATTGGTCTATTAACCCTATTGGCGATCTTATTTCTGATACTCTTTTTAGAATGGTCGATTTGGGAATTTTAGAACGAAGAGACGATCGCAACGATATAGAACTTAGATGGAATCCGTCTTTTAAAACAGATTGGGAATAACTAAACCAATTTATTTTCTTATCAATTTAAATATAATCTTCCATGATTAATTATAAATACGATCGACACTATATCCATCAGCATATTGAATTAACAGTTTTTCTTTTGCATATATTTTTATCGGGCGATCGCATACCAGACAAATCTTTTCAAAAGGAAAAATCCAACCACAGCTATTAATTAAATTTACTAAAGCTTTCCATTCAAGTTGATGATAACAACCATTTAAAGCAGAAATATAAAAATCACCAATAACAGTATCACAGGATAAATCTTCGGGCTGAATCACAAGCCAGTAGTATCCCAGGTACTGACGAATAGGATTTAACAACCTATCCTTATCTTGTCCCCAATAATCTTTGAAATCCAAGGCTATTCTATACTCTATAGCACGTATTAATGATAAAGCAGGATTTCTGACATAGTTTACTAATTCATTATATATTTGGGCGTGCAAGGTATAGTTATTATTTTTTAGATGGTATGTTAACGGATGAACAAATTGATTTCTCAATCTATTAACTAATGATTTACTCCAAACTTTTTTAACTTTAATCTTAATTTGTTTTAAATCTAAATCCTTGTCTAAATCTAGTAATTCTTTATTGAAAATAAACTTTAGTGCAGCACTAGGATTACCAAAAAATAAAATATTCGGTTGTTTTAATCCGAGTACAGCATAAACAAATTTTATGGCTGCTTCAGCTTCTTTTCTATCGATTGGTTGAGTAGAAAGCGCAATTTTACGCCATTTATCTCGATATAAGGGAATTAGTGCTTCTTGTTCTGGTGTTAATTGTGTAATTACTGGCTGCAACATTTAATTGGTATTCCATCTTCTTCCAAAGCAGCAATATAACCTGCGATCGCTTCTTTGATATTGGCGATCGCTTCCTCTTTAGTTTTGCCTTGACTGACACATCCTTTGAGACTAGGACATTCTACAATTCAGTAACCATCTTCATCTCTGTACAAAATTACTTGTCTCATCTTCTATCGATCTCGTTCTACATACT
>JBOFLQ010000076.1:0-58904 GCA_051657945.1 Xenococcaceae cyanobacterium
CGTTATGAGTTTGTTTTAAAAACTATTGCGCCAAGGTCATAATTGTTTGGCGCGATCGAATCTCGGCGACAGATTTCGATGATTAAGACGAGCGACATACTTTTGTAGCTTTCTGTTTGCTTTAAAAATTTCCGTCGAACTCACGATTTCCACTAACATGAACGACAATTTCGCGTTGGTGCGATCGCTGACGATGTTCCCAAACATAGATACCCTGCCAAATACCCAAAACTAATCTGCCATCGGCGATCGGAATTTGTTCGGAAGTATGAGTAAGCGCCGATCGAATGTGTGCCGGCATATCGTCAGCGCCTTCAGCATTGTGAATGTAGCGCATCGGATCTTCTGGGACGAGTTTGGCAAAAAAATTAGCTAAATCTTCTAAAACATCGGGATCGGCATTTTCTTGAATTACCAAGCTAGCGGAAGTATGACGGATAAAAATCGTACAAAGTCCCGTTTTTACTCCCGATTCAGCTACGATCGATTCTATTTTCGGTGTAATTTTGTGTAAAGATTTGCCAACGGTTTGTAGTTTAATTACTGTTTGATGGTGAATTGTTTTCATTTGCTGAAGTTTTATCTAAGCAATTTGGTACAGCCAAAGACAGAGTAGTTTGAAGATTGGGACTGACCAATTCCACATTACCATTTTGGTTAAGTTTCCAGCCTCGCGCTTCGGTAATAAGTTCGGGGCTTGAAGCGTAGCTATCACGTAAGGAATCACTTGCTTTTTTAAATGTTTGAGTTTCTGCATCTTTTACATCTTTATGGCGATACAAGCGTAGATCGCTCCAAAGTGTATTACTGCGAAGATTAGTTGTTGGATCTTCTGGTAAACCACCTCTACCAATGACCGTAAAGCCATTTTCTTGGTTGGCATTACAGTCGATCGCAATTTGTTGGCTAGGATCGGTAGTTTCTTCTGGCAGTTCGATTAAACCGCGATTGGGATCGACTTCAGGATTATTAATTTGCACCGTTCCATTAACACCAAATCTAGAACTAGCATCGATGATGCTATCTGAAGCGAGGAATAGTCCTTGTGTAGTAATGTTGATGTTACCGCCTTGTCCTTGGATCGCCTTAGCAACGATTTGGCTTTCCTCCAAAGCGACTAAAATATCGGTATCGATCGATATATTTCCTCCTGTCGCCGTACCTGTTGCATTAGTAGTAATTTCACTGCCACGACGCAACAAAATATTTTCGCTATTGAGATTGATGTTACCGCGATCGCCGTTGCTAACTTCGGCGCTGAGACTGCTAATATTATCCAGACGAATAGAATCTGTCGTAACGTTTAAATTACCAGCATCTCCCGAACTACTGCTACTGACAGATATTTCTCCTCCATCTCTAATGCTCAAATTCTGGGCAGTAATAGCTACAGATCCAGCATTACCATTACCATCAGTAGACGAAGATATTAGTGCGCCGTCTGCGATCGATAAATCTGCTGTATCGATCGAGATATTTCCACCGTTACCTATTGCGTTTGATTGTACTCCAGCAAACAATCTACTGCGATCTAGTTCTAGCGACTCCGCCGCCCTAACTCTCAAACTGCCAGCATTTCCAAAAGCATAGGTACTTGTGGATACCGCCGCCCCATCTAAAATTTGTAGACGTTGAGTATCAATTTGTAAATTACCGCCATTGCCTTTAGCCTCTAGTCCGACTATACTATACAAGCCACTGGAGAACAAACCTTGCGCTCCACTGCCAGTTGCTACAATCTCGGTTGCTCGCACGGTCAAGTCGCCAGCATCACCAACTCCTAAAGCTAAAGTTCCACTACCAATTGCCGCTCCATCGGCTAAATAGATGCGCTGCGCCTCGACTGTTAAATTTCCTCCCCGACCAATTGCACCTGGATTGACTGTGGTAAACAAGCCACTGGGAAATGCCTCTAGCCCCACGTTGCCCGTTGCCTCAATTTCTTTTGCCCGCACATTCAGGTCACCAGAGTCGCCATTTCCCGAAGTTCCGGTTCCAATAACTGCTCCGTTGGCTAAGAACAATCGATCGGTTTCTACCGTCAAATTTCCGCCTCTTCCGGTGGCTTCTGGAAGAACCGTGGTAAACAAACCACTGGGCAACTGCTCTAGTCCTACATTATCCGTCGCTGAGATTTCTTTTGCCCGCACATTCAGGTCGCCAGAATCTCCAGTTCCCGCAGTTCCAGCACTAAAAATCGCTCCATCAGCTAAATAGATGCGCTGCGCCTCGACTGTTAAATTACCACCTTTACCCGTTCCTCCTGGAAGAACTGTCGTCAACAAACCACTGGGAAACTTGTCCGATACTGTGATTCCCGTTGCTACAATTTCCTCTGCCCGTACAAACAAATCGCCAGAGTCGCCGAATCCAAAAGTTCCAGCTAAGATCCTCGCTCCGTTAGTTAAATTTAACTGTTGTGTATCAACTGTCAAATTACCACCTTTACCCGTAGCCCCTGGCAAAACCGTAGTATACAAGCCACTGTTCGATTCGAGATCTAAAGGGCTACCAATTGCCTCGATTTTTGTCGAGCGCACGCTCAAATCGCCAGCATTGCCATTACCAAAAGTTCCCGTAGCAATTCGCGCCCCATCGGCTAGATAAAGTCGCCCTGTTTCAATTTTTACATTTCCTCCTGTTCCTGTCGCCCCTGGTAACACTGAAGCAACTAAGTTAGAAGTCAGTCCGAAAAAAGGATTCACGCCAGTTAATTCTAAAGACTCTGAAGCCTTGACGGTAATACCACCGCCTGTCCCCATACCCACAGTATTAGACGAGATGAGGCTACCATCTCTCAAGCTTATATTTCGCCCTTGCAATCCAATTTTGCCGCCACCAATACCGCTAGTATCGACTGTAGCAGTTTGATTTAGTCCGATATCTTGAAATTGTTCGACATTTTCATAATTAAACATCCAGCCAGGGTTAAGTGCGATCGCACTTTGAGAAGCAACGCTTCCCAATTCAATCTGTCCGTCGATCGCATTAACTCTACCGCCTTCTAGAAAAATATTTCCCCCAATCAATCCTAAAGCTTGACCTGGTAAAACAGAAAGCCCCGATCGCGATTGGTTGACAATTGACTCTGCTTTGGCTCCAAATTGTAAGCCGATCGGAATGTTAATTGCTAATAATGATAGGACGTTAGCAGCACTGGCACTATAAGCAAAATTATTGTTAAAAACAAAACTATCTGCTGTGGTGGCAAGAAACGAACCTGCTACCTCTAGTCGCGCATTGTTACCAAAAACAATACCGTTGGGGTTGAGCAAAAATAAGTTAGCAGTTCCTCCCACTCCTAAAGTGCCTAAAATCTCTGATGGATTGCTACCTGTGACGCGAGTTAAAATATTTTGGACTCCTTGAGGATTTGCAAAATAAACCCTTCCTCCTTCTGAAACATTGAATTGAGAAAAGCTATGAAAAAGATTATTTTCTCGAATCGCGCCACCAGAAACGAGATCGGCAGGTTTATCTTTGACTTCTACATTCGATATGACTGTCGAACTTTCTTGTCCGAGGCTATTGTCAGGGACAATTTGTGCTGAGGTTTTTTGACTGGCAAGTAGAAAGAGAATGAATAAGATGGGGGTTAATTGGCGATCGCGGCATTTAAACATTGAAACAAGCAACTCAAAACTACTAGATCGAAAAATTCCCTAATTTTTGCTTAGTTTAGTCACTAATTCACAAATAATATTAATCTCAAAATATTTGTAAGTTAGTAGTTTATCGAGCTTATCTTACTTACAATGTTGCTCGAGTAAAGATGTAACTAATTCAAAACTATTGGGTTGAGTTTGTACCGCATAAGCTTCTCTTTCTAAATCTTGTCTGCCAACATCAGAATAACGCTGAAAAAATGGCCTGGCATCTTGAATTGGTTGAATATTTAAACCCAAAGTTTTAATTTTTCCTTTGCCTGCACAGACTTGTGCTGCATGAACTGATTCATGTATTAAAGTTTGAGTCCCAATTTGTAACTCGAACACAACTGGATTAATCCAAATTGTTTTTGACTCAGATTCTAATAAACCATAAGCTCTCTGTACAGGAGGATTGTAACCACTTTTTTGTTGAGAAGAATTATAGGCTGGAGGGAGCTTAATTACAACTTGAAATCCGTATTTTTCCAATCGATCTTTTAAGTATAAAAATTTTCGATCGGGAGTAGATAATTGAGAAATTAAAATTGAAGAGCTTAACAAGAAAGACTCTAGCATCGAAGACGAAGGGCTGTTTGTATATTTGCCATTCTTTCTTAGCACATTCTTCAAGACACGTTAATTATCTTTAATTGAAGGAGCTTCGGCAATGGCTAAAGCTCCCGCTTTCATCCGTTTGATTTCACCTTCTGACCACGATCGAGGACTCTGACAGTGATGGGCAACCAACAATCCCCATAGGTCATGAGAAGTCGAAGATATCCCGTCTTGAAAAGGTTGAGTTTGCTTCTGCTTCGTCAAAATCGGCACGACAAGATTGGCTCGCACGTCGAGATAGCGCAAAAAATCGCGGTGACAAGGCTGAATTGGTTCGGTTTCAATATCGGCGATCGCGCGCACCCTACCACCTAGATACAGCTCCGCATATTCATCATTGAAACATAGATCTGGCCCTGTCGAACCTAAAATAGAGAACTTTTTGTCGCTCAAGGATTCAAAAGTTACTTGACCTTCCCATTGAATATAGAAGTGATAAAGTACCACGCGATCGACCTGGAGGAATCGCCGTAGTTCGTTGGTGGTGCTTTGCACCAGTCGATCGCGCTCTATTTTCTGATTCAGCCGCTGCAAGATAATATTTAACCCAGCAACTTCGGTTTCGGGGCGTTTAGAGTGAGTATTGGGGTCAAATTGCGTAGACATAAAGCAATATATCTCAGCGTTGCGTGTTTTTTTGATAACTTGTAAAAAATTTACTTTAATTCACTCGCAAAATTTTCTACCTTTAGTTGAGTTAATTTAAGAAGTTATAAGTTGTTTCTTTTTTTGTAAAATATACAGAGTGAAGTACCCGACGCTCATTGCTACGCAATAGAGTGCGGGCTTCCCAATTCATCAGCAACAGCCTCTACAGTAGTAGACTTACGCCCATACCGCTTTGGTCTTACATTGCCTCCAAGGGCAGTAGCGCTGCTTCCCAACGCCAATATCCGTAAGCCTTCATTTCTGATGTTGATGGCTGCATTAACATCTCGGTCGTGCTTCTGCCCACAATAGGGGCAGTCAAACAACCTGACGCTTAAATCCATCAGGGGTACTGACAGCAAGGTGCTAGAGCAGAGATGAGACGAAGGAAAGAATCGACCGATTTCTAGATAGATTTTCCCATCTTGCTCTGCCTTGTACTTGAGCATGGTCGTGAACATTCCCCAACCCGCATCACTGATTGATTTGGCGAGGTTGTGATTCTTGACCATGTTCTTAACTGCCAGGTTTTCGACCACAATCACTTGGTTTTCGTTGACTGTCTTACGGGACAGTTTGTGGAGGAAATCTTCTCTGACTCTAGAGATTAATGATTGAACTTTAGCAACTGCTCTTTTTGCTTTACGGCGTTTAGCAGTTGTCTTATCTTTTTTGCGTCCAAGTTTGCGTTGCTTGCGTTTTAGGTTGCGTTCATGCTTTTTGAGATGGCGCGGGTTTTGATATTTTGAACCGTCTGAAGTGACGGCAAAATTAATCAGCCCCAGGTCAATCCCAATCGCCTTACCAACGCTTGCTCGATCCGGCTTAGCAATCCCGTCTTCCACCAGTAATGAGGCGTAGTAACGACCGTCAGGCATCCTGGACACCGTAACCGTTTTTAACGCCCCGAATACGCTGCGATGAACCTTAACCGCAACAGTCCCAAGCTTTCCAGGAAACTTAATTACTTTATCGCCCTCTACCTTGACGTTCTGAGGATATTGAATTGACTGGCGACCATTGCGGCTCTTAAAAGTGGGATATCCCGTTCTGCCATCAAAGAAGTTAATGAACGCCTGAGA
Source organism: Xenococcaceae cyanobacterium (assembly GCA_051657945.1). GTDB lineage: Bacteria > Cyanobacteriota > Cyanobacteriia > Cyanobacteriales > Xenococcaceae > CAZJTL01. Next base: position 5,996 of record JBOFLQ010000076.1, read on the forward strand.
CAGATTCAAAACGGATTGCTGAAGACATTGTGAATAGCATTCTTTCAGCCATTCATATTCAATCTTCCAAACTGGAATTTGTTTTTTCATGTCGTAAGCAGACAGACCTTTACCCGTCTCTTTATAGGTCAATGACATGACCGAAAGGGACTGATTCCAAACCCAACGAACACACCCAAAGGCTTGCGCCAAGTGCGCTTGCTGTTCGTCTGTAGGATAAATTCTGACCTTGATTGCTTTCAACACAACCATAGCTTAACACACTTTTGGGATTGCGATAAAAGCAGGTTGATAAAACTTGTGGGATGCTTTATAAGCGTGTGTTCGCTCGGTCGCTGTCCCCCTCCCTTGCATAATCGCATTGGTCGGAGGACGCAACCTCGATTAGCGCGCTCTTCATCCCGGCGCTCATCCTTCGCTGTATAGAGCGCGGGGCTTCCCCGCTAAGTGCTAAACACTCTTTATTCGTTACTAAATTAAGCCAATAATTCCCCCGTCTCCTGTAACGAATGCAAGCGTTGATAAATTCCTTGCTGGGATAACAATTCTTTATGGCTGCCCGTTTCTATAATATTACCAGAATCGAGGACGACAATTTTATCGGCTTCGCGGACAGTACTAAGACGGTGAGCGATAATTAAAGTCGTTCTCGTACCCAAAATCGATCGCATTGCCAATTGAATCGATCGCTCTGATTCGTAATCTAAACTAGAAGTCGCCTCATCAAAAACTAACACATCTGGATCGACAATTAACGCCCTAGCAATACCCAAACGTTGTTTTTGTCCTCCCGATAAACGAACTCCTCGTTCGCCTACTGTGGTGTAATAACCCTTGGGAAGAACATTGATAAACTCGTTAACACGGGCAATTTCACAAGCTTCTTGCACTTTTTGAAAGCTTACTTCTGGATTGCCATAGGTAAGATTATCGAGAATAGTTCCATTAAAAATATCGACATCTTGATGTACGATCGCCAATCGTTTGCGATATCCAGTAATATCTAATTGATGAATATCTTCGCCATCGATGAGAATTTGTCCGCGATCGGGTTCGAAATAACGAAACAGTAATTTTACTAAAGTAGATTTACCCGAACCAGATCGACCTACTAAAGCCACAGTTTGACAGGGTTCGATAAGTAAATTTATATCATTTAAGACAGGGCGATCGGCAATATAACTAAAACTCAGGTGGCTGAATTCCAATTTACCAGTAAATTTATAACTGGCGACGGGCGAACTATTCCCAGACAAATTAGCTGCATCTTTCCCAGAAGGCGTTTGCATAAACTCGTGATAGCGAATCATCGAAGAATAGCGACGGGCAAAGATTTCTGCTAACTGGGTAATCGGCGATAATTCCGAAAACGCCATGCTAGAAACTGTCAGAGTAGTAAAAAAATGTCCGATCGAAATTTCACCCCTTAATGTCGCTATTAAAGTTAGCAATAAAATTGCAAAAACCGAACTCTCAATCACGGTACGATACCAAGTTTCCAGTCGAACGTAACCTTTGTGAATGCGGTGGATAACGACTTTAAATTCTCTTTCCAATCGCTGTTGTTGGCGTTTTAATTCGCTAGCTTCGGTGGCAAACGCTTTAACAGTTTTGATGTTAGTAATAATTTCTGAAGTACGACTTTCAGTATTTTCTTGATATTTTTCTAAAAATTCTTCTTGTTTAACTAAAGAATGCAATCCTCTAAGACTGAAATAGAGAATTATTGAAAAAGCAATAGCAAACGCGATCGCGATCCAAGGTTCGATTAAAAGAATAATTACAAAGATTCCAAATACTCTAATTAGTTTGGGAATCATGTGTCCTGCAATTTCTGGATACGTCCACGTATGATTGCCAAGTCCTCTCGCTACCCTACTGGCAATGCGACCAGGATTGTTTTCGTCGTAGTATTCAAGAGGAAGAGTTAAAATTTTAGCGACTGTTTTTTGTGTATGGTCGCGACGCGCCCTCAAAGCGATTTCCCAATGAAACCAAGAACTAACCCAAGGTTGCACTGGCGCTCTAATTACTGTTACTAATACAATCAGCCCTAACAATACACCCAGAGAAATTATTTTTCCTTCACTGAGATTACCTAAAGTTGCAATCTGAGTAATTAATATTTGTATGGGGCGATCGACTGATTGGTTAGAAAGTACATTGAGAATCTGTCCGATCGCATACGGAACAATTAAATCCAAAATTTGAAACAAACTCGATGCAACTATACTAAAAATCGCACTCTTTTTATAGTCGCGGAAGTAATTAACAGTATCCCGAAACGATGCCATGACAGAAGTATTGAATGCTAAATAATGCTCCATCAAGGGTGAAGCTTTTCCTTGCCGCTCACGCTAACAAAGGCTATAGGTAATCTAGCACTTCAATCTAGGTTATCGCTGTTATTTGTAATACATTTGTCGCATATTTGTTGTAATTAGATTAAAATTGCTGAAAAAACAACCTATAAATATAAATTTAAAATTTGCGATCGAAATTATACTTGTCATCAAATATCGAAAGGTTCAGCTTTATATGATTCAAAATTATTACAGGGTTTAATACGCATATTTCCAGGTAAAAAATCGAAGGATTTTTTGCCCAAACAAAAATCATTAACAAAATCAAAAAAGTCAGAACCTAATTTATATATTTCATCATCGAAACGATCTATTTGTATCCAATAAATGTCATAAGAATTATTTGATTCATTAAAAGCTTTTAAATCCCATGCTGCAACATTACCTCGATCGTCAGAAGCAAATATCAAGATACGATCTAACCAATTAAAAAGTTTTCGATCGCTTAACTTGTCTTTAGATGAATATTTTTTTACTTGTGGTTTAACAATAAAATTGACAAGCCTTTTGGATACTTCAATTAAAGAAGGACTTAGATAATGAATGCTTACGATATCTCCAAACCTTCCCGAACCAAATACCTGACAATAGTTTTTGTATTCTGTTGGTAAAATAATACCCGTCTCTGATTCAAAATTAGATAACTGTAACTCACTCACAATTACTCGTTCAGAAGATGTTTCTGTCAGGTCGATCTTTTCTAAAAAATTAAGCCATTTTTGCATATTTTATTAATATATTTATTTATGTGATATCACTATTATTCTCTCTACTCCTCTTCCTCTCTGCGTCTCTGCTCGGTGCGCGTTCCTTTGCGGATTGTAAATTCCGCAGGGTCGCACCGCTCTGCGCGAAACAAAAATATCCTTTTGCGAGTAACTTAGAAATAATTCTTGCCCGAATCAAGCAATGAAAATCTACTCCCTAATTACCGCATCATTACTACTATCCCTCAATAGATCTCATTTTCCCAATCAACCCCCGATCGCTCCAAATATTTTATCTGGAAATGTTAGCATCACGCTAAAAAACGGCTTATGGAAATTATCAAAAGAAAAACCAGTTTATCAAAATATCACTCTCGATTTAACTTGTAATTACGGTAATTGCGAATCAGGAATTTGGGGTTATGCATCCAAATTCAATAAAGAAGTCGATCATCAAGGAACAGTAAAAGTAATTCAAAAAGATCGCGCGATCGAACTAAACATAAAAATGCAAATTAAATCCCATCCTTGGGACACCAATTTGAAAGAAGCTGTCTACGCGATCGAACTCGTTCCCAAAGGTGACAAACTAATTGGTAACTATTCAGGAAAATACGAAGAGCGTATAATTAAAGGTAAAGTAACTGGTAATATTGCCCCTCTTTTTCCTCAAAAAATCCCCAATAGTATTCCAGTCAATCCGCAAGAACATCCTCGCCTCATTTTCAGAAAATCTCAACTTCCCCAAATTAGACAAAAAGCTAAAACTGACTACGGACGAGCAATTCTCGATCGCCTCAATCAATCTCTACGCGGCACTATATATTATGATGGCTACGGCCCTAATTCTGGTTATCATGCAGCCGGTCATTGCTTTCTCGCATTACTAAATAACGATCCTCAATCTGCCGCAACTGCATGGAATATCGTTGCGAAAACGATCGATCGACCAGCTTCTCGCTTATTGGAACAAGCATCGATCGATGCGGGAATCGCATTGGCATACGACCTCTGTTACGATTCTTGGGATAGAAAAAAACTCAAACAAGTAACATCTTGGTTAGCTACTGAGACAGTCAAACTAGTCAACGGCGACTCTTATGCTAAAGGTTGGAATGGTGTGTCTTGGAGTAATTGGAGTGCTAGGGCGAGAAGTGCTGCGGGTTTAGCTGCTTTGGCTATTTTAAAAGAACCAGATGAGTTTTTTTCTGGCAATCAATACATTTCTAAATCGATCGATCTCGGTAACTATTTGCCGATCGCCGAACGGAATATCGAACGCTACTTGAATATTGCTTTGGGCGATCGCGCTTTTGGTACGGAAGGAGATTTATATACTCGCGAATCGATTTATGCCATACTTCCCTTCATCCAAGCACAGAAAAATGTTTTGGGTAGAGATTTTGTGACTGGTTCTAGTGCCGAATGGATTTTACCTCATTACGCCATACGAATGGTAGAAAAAGATGGCGAACTTTATGCTTCTAGCTATGGAAGACATCGTATCGCACCCAATGGTTCTTTGTTTGCATTGGGATTAAATACCGTTCCCGAAAAATTTTTACCTGGAATTATTTGGATGTTCGATCGCTATCTAACCTGGAATGGCGATCGAAGTTTTGGAGTCGAAGAATTATTACCCCATACTGCTATTTATGCTTTAACTGGATATCGCGACGATATAGAAGCTAAAAATCCCGTCGAAGTTTTTGGCAATATTTTAAAAGACGATCGAAAAGGATTTTATGTTTTTCGCGATCGCTGGCAAGATAAAAACGATTTTGTTGCTAGTATTTATTTGAAACGAGAATTATTATCCGCTTCTTGGTCGTTTCCCGATTTTGGTAGTTTTCGCATTTGGGGTTTGGGACAAGAATGGGCGAAAGCAGGGATTAGCGACGGTAAAAGAGAAAGTGAAAATGTCGTAGTTTTTCCAGATGAAGAAAATCGCGGCGGAGAATTAATTGATTTTAAAAATTATCCTGATGGTTCGGGTATAGTTAGTTTGGCATATAAAAACTGGCTGCGTTCCTTTGCGATCGATTATAGTAACAATTCGGGTGCGCCAGGTTTATTTGTTTTAGTCGATGAATTTACACCTCAAAATAAAATTGATGACTACAAAGTAAAAACCTGGACGATGCATACAGAAGGAAAAGTAAAAGTTAAAGGACAAACTTTTATAATTTTTTCTCCTTCAGGTGCAACCATGCAGGGAACAGTTATTACGCCAAAAAATGCTGCGATCGCTGTCAAATCTTCTCAAACAGGAAATACGATCCGCATTACTGGAATTAAACAGTTTTTTATAGTAATGACAGTGCAACAAGGAAGCGCACCAAAAGTAAATGTTGTTGGCGATGATTTAGATACAAAAGTAATAGTTGGCAAGCAAGTTATTTCTTATCGAGAAGGCAAAATTGATTTAAAGAATTAGGGCAATCAATACGCTAAGTTTAGTAGTTCAGATTTGGTGGGTTAGGCAGGGAATTAACGAAAGAACGAGCGCCAAAAATATCACTATCTGCCGTAACCCACCTTAATTTAATGCCCGAAAAAAAGTCCGCAGATAAACACAGATAAACGCAGATATAAAGATTATTCATAAAAAAATATCAACCACTTCTTAATAATACTCCTGTAGAAAGAAGTAGCGATCGTCTGAAACTACCCAACCAAAGATTATTTAAAATTAAAGATAACTTACGATTAGAGTTAGATCGATCGATAATTTATGAAGCTGACCTACAAGAAAACCAAAAGATTCAACAAGAATACGTAGATTATTTTATTGAAGAGAGAAAAAATATGATTAATGAAAGCGATCGCGAAGAAAATCTACAAATAGCTAAAGTTGAAATTATGTCATCTCAGTTACAACATTTGCCAAATCTTTCAACTAAACAATTTAATCGTAAATTTATTTGTCTCAAAGATGAAGATATAAAATTAGATTTTGAAATTGAAGTTTGTATCGACGAAAAAAATAAACTTTTTGTCAGACATCATGTTTTAACATTAATTTATGGTTTGGGAATAGGAATTATTAGTAACGATGTCAATCAAAAATCGGAAAACTATATCTCAAGGATAGAAAATAAATGTAGACAATTATCTAATCCTCTTAGATGGATAGGATATCAATTTTGTTGTGAAGATGTTTTACTATTTGATGAAGATAATTTAGAAATGAAAGTACAAGCTATCATGCTTCCTCTTCGTATGTTTATAGATTTACTAGAAAATTTATGTATTAAAGATTGTAGTTTGCAAAAAGCTTTGCAAGAACAAGAAACAGATTGGTGTAAAAATATGAATTTATCCTGGAAAATTGCAAAATATTTGTACGATAAAAATATGACTTTTAAGGATTTATTTACTCAAATAAATGAAGAATTGGTGGAAACAATATCCTAAAATTGATACCAATTTAAACGATCTTCACTACGGATCTTGTAGAGACGTTGCATGGAACGTCCCTACATTGACTTCGTTTAATTATTCTGTTTTACGTAATTTTTCTATAGATTCATCGCACCAATCAATCCAGCTTTGATAATAACGAAAACCCATTTGTAGAGTCAAATTTTGACAAAAATGTTCTCGCTCTAAAAATTTGAAATTATGAAAAACTTCTTTTTCTTGAAGCTTTAACAAATGTTTTTGATACAAACGACGTTGTTGTTCTAACTGATTAATTAATACTTGGCGATCGACTAAATGTCCTGCAAACATCTTAACTAAAAGATCTTCTCGAACTACTCCTAATTCTGTTTCGCTGTCGATCCATTTTGCTAATTTTTCTTCGCCATTGTGCTGAGTAAACCTCAGTACTTCCAAATCGTGCCAACGTTTGCCAGCAATTTGTATGCCGATGGGCAAACCTTCCTTACTTTGTCCGATCGGAATTACCACGACAGGATTGCCAGTTAAATTAAACAACATCTGTCGATCGCGTATCCAAACTAACAGGAAAATTTTCAAATCCATATGTCCAGGCAATTCGCAAATCGGATAGTTGTTGCTCCTTATTCTTGTCCCTTATCTTCTTTGTCCCAATATGCTTTTAGTAATTCTGCTGAAGTTGCTTTGGTAACATCAAATCCTATTTCTTTTTCAACTAGAACGGCAGGAGTCCCGCACTCTACCTGAAAGGTGAGTGTCGGGAGGAATGCGCAGCCTCCTATCGGGGTTCGATACCCCGAAAGCTGCTAATATGCTATAATCGCAGCCAAGAAACTTCACCGCTTGAAAATGCCTCAAGTCCTTACAGTATCTTGCAAGTTGGAAGTATCGCCGCACCAGGTTGAAAAGCTTAATGCAGTGCTTACTTACTTTGCAAAATGTTGTGAGTATGTCAATTCCAAGACTTCTAAAAATCTGACCAATCAGATTGCAGTTCAGTCCTTGATTTACAAGGACGCTAGAGCACATTTCGGTTTGTCTGCACAGATGACTATCCATGCCATTCGACGGGTTTGTGCCAACCGCAAAACGGCGAAGCAAAAGGGTAAGACTGTTAAAAGGTTTACTCCAACCTCTGCGACTTATGACAGTCGGATTTTTACTTTCAGAGAGTCCGACTGGGCGGTAAGCCTGACCATGCTGAAGGGCAGAGAGAAGTTTAGACTGCATATCGGGAATTATCAGAAACATTTGCTGCAAGGGCAGAATCCTAAATCGGCAACACTGGTAAAACGCAATGATGGCAGTTTCTATCTGCAAATCCAACTGGAGTCTGAGGCACCTGCAATTCCTGACACTGAGAATGTGTTGGGTGTGGACTTGGGACGGACGGACATTGCTTGTACGAACGATGGAGGGAAGTTTAGCGGCAAACAAATTACGCAAACCAGAGACAGATACAGTCGTGTTCGGGCTTCGTTGCAACGCAAAGCGTCCAAAGGCACAAGGTCTACTCGTCGTAGGGCGAGACAAGTCTTGCAACGGTTGAGTGGACGTGAACGAAGATTTCAGACATGGCTGAACCATACCATCAGTTATCGGCTTATCCAGCAAGCTAAAACATCGAAGCAAGCAATTGCCTTGGAGAATTTGACAGGCATTCGAGAACGCACCAATGCTTTGCCTCGTAGCAAAACAGAACGCCGACGCTCGAATAGCTGGGCGTTCTACCAGTTGCGCCAATTCTTGACCTATAAAGGCGTGAAGTTTGGCGTAGATGTGAGACTGGTCGATCCTCGCTACACATCGAAAACTTGTCATTGCTGCAAAATAATCGGAAACCGTCAGGGCAAGCGATTTGCATGTCTGAATAACCGATGTGGCTGGATTGGTGATGCTGACCTGAATGGGGCAAAAAACATTGCCACTTTGGGGGTTCAGGTAAACAACCCCGGAGGTTCCGAGATAATGTCTTGCTCTTTGCAGAATGTTGTCTTGAGGGCTGCTGAAAGCCCGCGCTGTAACGCCTAAGCGGTCAGCGTCGGGTAGTTTACGCAGAGAGTTCATTTAAAATAACTGGTTAGTTTCATTTTTTAAGCTTAATAGTGAAATATTTTTTCTTGGCACAGGGATGGCAAATCGCCAGAGTTTGGGAATTTAGCGGGCTTTGGAATGAAGGTATTTGGCGAAGAAAACCAAACATTCAACGTCTATCCATAGGAATGGAACAACATAAAGAAAAACTCTGGCTTTACCAAGTTGAAGATGCTGTAGTCACGATCGAAGTCAAACCCACTCAAGAACTTAGCGACTCAATAACGACGATCGGTCAAGTTCTTCTCAAACGTCTGATTGCTGCCGAACAAGCGATCGAAATTTTGGCTGAGGCAGAAATAATTTTCAACTACATACATTAAAATTAATTAAGGGTTATTTAACCTTATTCTTTAAAAAGCGATTGCTCTTGCAATCGACTTTAACAATAGTTACACTTCTTTAAATAATCTTCCATTTCAAGAGATAATTTGGTTTGTCCGATATTTTTTGTGGTCAAAATTATTTGGCAACAAAAAATTAACGCTCAGGCTTTGACTTGTTGGAGGAAATCTCTAACAAAGCGACTCTGACAAGATCGACCAAAAAAGCTCAGTTTCAGGTAGTACCAGTCAAATTGAACTCGATCGAGTTATCTAGTCTGTCCCACCGCCTGAAAACTCAATAAGAAAAGAAGAATCGAATTCCGAAACCGCTTGCGGCAGTTTATTGTATTCGGGAGTCTTGAGTGGCAAAGAAACTTTGCCATGTTAGGGACGTAAGTAAACCTCCGAATTTGTATCTTCGGAATAGAGTCAATAATAATTTATTAACAGGAGGAGAGTAGTCGATGGGACTACCTTGGTATCGAGTACATACAGTGGTATTAAACGATCCAGGTCGTTTGATTTCAGTCCACTTAATGCATACTGCCCTAGTAGCAGGCTGGGCAGGATCGATGGCTCTTTACGAGCTAGCTGTTTTCGATCCTAGCGATCCAGTTCTTAACCCCATGTGGCGACAAGGTATGTTTGTTCTACCTTTCATGGCGCGCTTGGGTGTCACCTCTTCTTGGCGAGGTTGGAGCGTTACTGGAGAATCTGGAGCAAACCCAGGTTTCTGGTCTTTTGAAGGCGTTGCTGCCGCTCATATCGTTCTTTCAGGCTTACTATTTTTAGCTGCTGTTTGGCATTGGGTATATTGGGATTTGGAACTTTTCCAAGACCCCCGTACGGGACAGCCAGCTTTAGACTTGCCAAAAATGTTTGGCATTCACCTGTTTTTATCTGGACTTCTTTGCTTTGGTTTTGGTGCTTTTCACCTTACCGGTCTTTGGGGTCCTGGTATGTGGGTTTCCGACCCCTACAGTTTGACGGGACACGTTCAACCAGTAGCACCAGAGTGGGGACCTGCAGGATTTAATCCATTTAATCCAGGCGGGGTTGTCGCTCACCACATTGCTGCTGGAGTCGTTGGCATTATTGCAGGTTTATTCCACTTGAGCGTACGTCCTCCCGAAAGGCTATATAAAGCTTTGCGGATGGGTAATATCGAAACCGTACTCTCTAGCAGTATTGCCGCAGTTTTCTTTGCTGCTTTTATCGTCGCTGGTACGATGTGGTACGGTAGCGCTACCACTCCCGTAGAACTATTTGGTCCTACCCGCTATCAGTGGGATCAGGAATACTACGCTCAAGAGATCGATCGTCGCGTGCAAGCTAATTTAGCCGCAGGTGACAGTTTATCTGAAGCTTGGTCGAAAATTCCCGAAAAACTAGCTTTCTACAATTACGTAGGTAATAGCCCTGCCAAAGGCGGATTGTTCCGTACTGGTGCGATGGACAGTGGTGACGGTATCGCTCAAACATGGTCGGGTCACGCTGTATTCAAAGATAGCGAAGGTCGCGAGTTAACTGTTCGCAGAATGCCAAACTTCTTTGAAACCTTCCCAGTAATCATGACCGATGCTGATGGAATTGTTCGCGCTGATATTCCTTTCCGTCGTGCTGAATCCAAACTCAGTATCGAACAAGCTGGCATTACTGTTAGCTTCTACGGCGGCGCTCTTGACGGACAAAGTTTCAGCGATCCTCAAACAGTTAAAAAGTACGGTCGTAAAGCTCAACTAGGCGAAGCTTTTGAATTTGACACACAAACCTTGGGTTCGGACGGTGTATTCCGTACCAGTCCAAGAGGTTGGTTCACTTTCGGACATGCTTGTTTTGCTCTACTGTTCTTCTTCGGTCATATTTGGCATGGTTCTCGTACTCTGTACCGAGACGTATTTGCTGGTATCGATCCAGATCTATCAGAAGAGCAAGTCGAATGGGGCTTCTTCCAAAAATTGGGAGACAAAAGTTCTCGCAGACAGCAACAAATATAGACAAATTTGTCTATAGAGGCTGTTTGAGTATTTGAATTAGATTGGGGTTGCAAGGGCGATTGCCCTTCTCCCCTCTCTCCAATTCCGATCCTTTTCTTGATAAACTATTACTAAAGCAATTAGGAATTTGTACTATGGAAAGCGTTGCTTATATTCTGGTCTTGACAATGTCTCTTGCAGTTCTTTTCTTTGCGATCGCTTTTAGAGAGCCACCCCGCATTGAAAAGTAAATAAGTTTTACATAAAAACAATTTAGTTTTTATAAATTTCTGAGCCGACAGTACTTATTTTCTTGACAAAAGAAGATTAAGATGGAATAGACGGCTCGGATTTTTGTTTTTTATAAGTCGGTCCGATCGGTTATTCCAATTTATTGTCACGCTAATACGGACTACCGATTATGCAATGTCCATATTGCCAAAATAAAGAAAGTCGCGTTTTGGAATCTCGTTCGGCAGAAGGCGGAGGGAGCATTCGCAGACGCAGAGAATGTTTGCGCTGTCAACACCGATTTACAACTTACGAAAGAATTGAGTTTGTGCCGATTACCGTAATTAAACGAGATGGTTCGAGAGAATCTTTCGATCGCTCGAAATTGCTTAGAGGTATCGTGCGCGCCTGTGAAAAAACTGGCATACCCTATGGACGGTTAGAGGCATTAGTTAATGAAATTGAAGCTCAACTGCAACAAAGTTTCGAGCGAGAATTTAGTAGTAACGAAATAGGCGAATTAGTGCTGCAATATCTAAAAACTGAAAATGAGGTGGCTTATATACGCTTTGCTTCGGTATACAGAAATTTTCAAGGCATTAAAGATTTTGTAGAAACGCTCGATCGCCTGCAAAACGACACGGAAGATGCCGAAAAATTGCCAAATTTCGAGTCATCTTCCCAGGCGATCGCTCGGTCTTGACTCGTCGCGATGACGCTTATCTATCACAATCTGCCAGAAAATACTACACTATAAGATAACATGCGAGAAAATAAGTAAGTAAAACTGCTGTTTCTTAAGTTAAAATAGAGAGTCTGTATCCTCACTGGCTAAGAAAGTATCTCAGCATTCCCTTATCTGAGATGGCGATCGATGTTGGCGAACGAAAACGTAGGTGTAGGCTGCACGATCGAAAGTGAGTGTACATCAAGCAGGAGGCACAGTAATTAAGGAGATACCAAAAATAGGAATTAAAACGCACATGGTCAATCAAAAAGAAAAAACTAAAGATGTAGGATTTACACATGAAGATTTCGCCGCTCTTCTAGACAAATACGACTATCATTTCAGCCCAGGCGATATAGTCGCTGGAACCGTGTTCAGCATGGAACCAAGAGGAGCATTGATTGACATAGGTGCTAAAACAGCCGCTTTTATCCCCGTTCAAGAAATGTCCATTAATCGCGTGGACGATCCGATTGAAGTTTTGCAGCCAAATGAAACCAGAGAATTTTTCATTTTGGCGGACGAAAATGAAGACGGACAATTAACTCTTTCGATTCGTCGCATTGAGTACATGCGTGCTTGGGAAAGAGTCAGACAACTGCAAAACGAGGATGCTACCGTTCGCTCCAATGTATTCGCTACTAACCGAGGAGGAGCGTTAGTTAGAATCGAAGGATTGCGCGGCTTTATTCCTGGATCTCATATCAGTACTCGCGAAGCGAAAGAAGATTTAGTCGGTCAAGATTTGCCTCTCAAATTTTTAGAAGTTGATGAAGAACGCAATCGTCTCGTTCTCAGCCATCGTCGCGCCCTCGTCGAACGTAAGATGAACGGTTTAGAAGTCGGTCAAGTCGTTAAAGGTTCGGTACGTGGAATTAAGCCCTACGGTGCTTTCATCGACATCGGCGGCGTAAGTGGACTTCTACACATTTCGGAAATCTCTCACGACCACATCGATACACCCCACAGCGTCTTTAATGTTAATGACGAGTTAAAGGTAATGATCATCGACCTAGATGCAGAAAGAGGTAGAATATCCCTTTCTACCAAACAACTCGAACCAGAAGCAGGGGATATGCTGAAAAATCGTCAGTTAGTTTTTGACAAAGCTGAAGAAATGGCTGAAAAATACCGTCAGAAAATGTTAGCTGAAGCTCAAGGCAAATCAGTTGTTGAAGAAGAAATTCCCGAATTAGCAGATGAGGAAATTGTTGCTGCTGTTGATGAATAGGCAATTTTAAAAAAGACAAAAAGAATTTAAATTGAGGGGGTTTGACCCTCTTTTTTTGTACGCGCGATCGAATATAAAGAAAAAAATCTCTCAAGCCGTAACACTTTTAGCAAATCTGAATTTCAGCTCGTTTTCCTAAAGCTGACAATGCTCGTTCGATCGTAGTTAACTTGGTAGCGTGACGAGGATTTAAAAGCCTTCGTACTTCTTTTTCATCTAGACGTAGTCTTCGTGCTAATTCACTTTTGCTAATTCCAGCTTCGCGCATAGCCAAATAAACAGTGGCTTTGATTGCGGTTTGTAAGGGTAAATGTACTAACAACTCACGCTTGTTTGGTGTTGAAGGAAGAGGAATTTCTAAATTATCATCGATACGAGCGGCGATCGCTTCTTCGAGACAATCAGTAGCCTCTTGTTGGCATTGCTCGATACTATCACCTTGGGTAATAGCTTCGGGTAAGTCGGGAAAAGTAACTACAAATCCACCGTCGTCAGAATCGGCAGTTAAATTTGCAGGAAATGAAAATCGATTCATTATTTTATATCCTCGTTTTTTAGACCGAGTTGTTTTAGCATGGCATTCAAAGTACCTGTTTTTAATTCATCTTTTGGATTGCGAACGATGGTAAATCGCTCTCCAAAATAGAGAGTTACATGAGAACCTTTGCCGCGTTTTTTGTCTACTCTTGCCTCAATTCCTCGCCGTCTAGCTAGCACTTCGATCTTCTTGATAAATTCACTTCCTTTCATTGACTAATTTTTCGGACAAATATGTCCGAGATGCTAATGATTGTAGCATCTGAAAAATAGCTATTAAAATTTATAATTTGAAGTTTTTAGTGGCGATCGAGCAATTAATGATAACGATTACTATTTGTTCGATTTTTTCTTAGCGATCGCTGTGTATTTATTCAGCAAACTTAGTATTCTTTGTCAAATAATTTTTACAAGCAGTTACAATTCTATTTTTGCTTTTAGATAGCTATGCCAACGAAAAATAAGGCTTGTAGAGGCGTTTTTAAAAAATAGACGCACGAATCCGATCGACATGCCTTTAATCTTACTCAAACCCTTATAATTTCGTCAAGACCTCAAACCAGCTCGGTACGATTTTTGGTCATTTCAGCGTATGAATTTATGTTAAAAAGACGTTCCTATTTTTTTTTATATTTAAAATTAAAAACTTAATGCTAAAAACAAAAAGTTTAAGTTATTTAATCGGACATTTTCAGCCAACTAAAAATCAGATCCACTGTTAACTCTAAGTGAATATCCTCTAACACAGACAGGAGATTACCACCATGCAACAGTTCTGGTTGTTGACCCGATCGAAACACTAAAATAGACCGATCGGCTGGATCGATTAACCAACCTAGCTGACAACCATGTTGTAGACAATAAAGAATATTGCCAATTACCCGATTTGAACTTTGTTCTGGGGAGAGGATTTCAATTGTCCAATCTGGGTGCAATAAAAAATCATTGGGAACTTCTCCATCGGGATCGAATGGAATTCGTGTCCATTTGAAAACTGCTATATCCGGTACAATGGAGCGTGTACCAAAAGTACAGCGCAATTCTGGGAAGGCATAAGCAATTTTCTGGCTTTCTGCGTTCTCGTTAATGCTATTGCAAAGTCTGAGTTGTAAGCGACTATGCTTCCCTTTTGGCATTAGCTTTTGTACTATCTTGCCGTTGATGTATTCGCTAGCTGGTTCTGTTTCTGGGAGCAACAGGAATTCTTCCAGGCTATGTGCTGGGCTAATTGTAACTGTCATGGCTCCTGCATTTTGAAGAGATATATTTTTAGTTTAGCAACAAATAAAGATCGAAGAGGGGCTGTCGCTTCTGGTTTCCCTAGCGTTGAAAAGCCCCGTTTCATGAATGGAACACGAGAATTGCCATCATATTCTTTAAGATTTTTTTGAAAACTTGGCGATCGATCTTTTGAGAATTTCCTCGAATTTTGATGATAATTCATCGTCGTAAACAATTGAGTAGCGATCGCTTTGTTCTTTGTCTGTAACGGAACTAGAACAATAGTTAGATTGAGGAATGGGGCGATCGATCGAGTTGGGAGTAGGATAGCGAGTTAGGACGACTTGACCTTTTTCATTAATCATCATTCCTCGTGCGGGAATAATTTCATCTGAAGATACTTTGCGATTGCTTTTTTTAACTTCCTGGGCTTCTGGGCTTTTGCGATCGCCAGAAACTCGAATAGTATTACTTTCTAGTGGTTCGGTTGGAGAAGGAGGCATTCCACCACGTCCTGAAACAGTAAAAGTATTACCTCCTGCTATATCGCTTCCAGAACCACAAGCTTGAGCGACTGTTTTTTCTGGTTCGATAACATTTGCTGGTAGGCTAGGTTCGGTAACTTGGAATGTATCATCAATTAAAAAATCACTGAATTCGAATGCGCTAGAAGCATCAATATCGTTAGTACCATTACCAGGAATAGCCGATCGTACTTGTAATTGAAAAAGACGTTCGGTTGAAATATTAATATTTCCTCCTCTTCCTAGTTGTGCATTGGCAATAATATCGTTACCGTCATTTGAGGCTTTTGAAGGATAAGCCACGATAAAGCCAGCATTAATATTGACATTGCCACCATTAGCATCGCCAAATGCTCCAGCATCAATTTTGCTGTTGTTGCGTAGAGATAAAATATTACTGACTTGAATATTTGTATTGCCACCAATACCAGAATTTGTTGATGCTAATAAAGATGCTCTATCTAGATCGATCGAGTTTGCAGAAATTTCCAAACTACCACCATTTCCAAGTCCTTGGTTAGCTACAGAAATTTGAGCGCCGTTAGTTAGATTGAGTCGATCGGTAGTAATAGTAATACTGCCTGCATTCCCTTCTAATCCCGATCCTACATTGCTTAAAATAGAACTAGGTTGACCGTCGATGCTTGCTCCATCTAGAGAGACATTGTCAGTGGTTTCAATAATGATATTACCCGAATTTCCTTTTCCACCAGGAAGATTTCTACTCGTTTCCGATCCACGTCCTAATGCTCTTATTTGAGCGCCTTTTTGTAAGGAAAGCGATCGCGCATTTATATCGATATCCCCTCCATTACCTTCTCCTCCAGATTCTATACTGCTGGATATATTGCCGTTGACTAGACTAACGTCATCTTTGGCATTAATTATTATATTTCCAGCATTTCCTTGTCCAAATGTGCTGCTATCAAGAAAAGCACCATTATTTAGCGAAAGCGAACCTGTATTAAATTCAATATTACCTGTATTGCCTATAGCTCCCGATGATACATTACTAAAAACTCCACTAGAAAATCCAATGATTCCTACTCCATCAAAAGATGCTTTTTCTTGCACGTTAACACTTACATTTCCTGCATTTCCTTCTCCAAAAGTAGCTGCGGATATCTGCGCTCCATTTGTAACTGTTAGATTTTTGGATGTAAATTCTAAATTACCTCCAATGCCTCTACCTTCTCTCTCTACAGAAGTTCTTACTCCGCTTGAAAGACCATTATTAGGAGAAACGCCATCTAATATTACTGAATCTGAGGCATCAATTCTCACATTTCCTGCACTTCCAATTCCAAAGAGAGAAGCGCTAACTTGAGCGCCGTTAGTCAAATTAAGAAAATTTGTTGCAATATTGATATCCCCCGCACTTCCAAGTCCTATAGATCCTACGTTGCTGAAAATACCACTGGAAAATCCACTGCTTCCTCTTCCATCAATTGAAATTCGTTCGGTAGCCTGAATAGAAATATTCCCAGAATTTCCTACTCCAAAAGTTGAGGCGTTGATTACAGCACCATTAGTCAAAGAAAGAGAACCTGTCTTAATATTGAGACTACCAGAATTTCCTATTCCTCCCACATCTGTTGAAGTTAAAATCCCACTTCCAAATCCTGAACTACCTTGTCCATCGATCGATATATTATCGCTGGCTTGAATAGAAATATTCCCCGAATCTCCTTTTCCACTAGTAGCAGTAGACACACTACCACCATTAGCGATCGAGAAATTTTTGGTTGCGATCGCGATATTCCCTGATTTACCACTACCATTAATACCTATAAAACTATCAATAATGCTTCGATCGGATAAAAAAACGTCATCGATCGAATTGATTGTTATACTACCTGAATTTCCTTGTCCAAAAGTAGCAGTTGATAGTCGAGCATCATTAGTTAAACTAAGCGAACCAGTATTGATATCAATATTCCCACTATTACCTTGTCCCTTACTACCTACGTAATTGGCAATCAAGCTGTTATCCAAACTAATTTGTTTTTTAGCATTAATATTAATATCCCCTACATCTCCTACACCAAAAGTATTCGCACTAATTATTGAATTATTTGTCAGAAATACAGAATCAGTATTAATGTCAATATTGCCTACTTGAGAATTAAAAATTCCTAGCTCTTCAAATATCCCACTAGACAAAACACTATTATCAAGACTTATCTTTTTGGAGTTAATAGCTATTATCCCCCCCCCGAAAGAATTTAAGCTCAAAAGAGAATTATTAATCAAAGATATGTCAGATTTTGCGACATTATCAGGAAATTTCAAACTAGCATCTTGGTTAAAAGTAATTGTTCCTGCTGCGGATAATCCTCCTAACTCAATTTTTCCTCCCGACAAAAATAATGCGCTGTTATCTAGAGATATGTTTCCACCTACAAGGCTTAAATTTTTTCCCACCTGAATTGAAGTAGTAGAGTTTTTTAGAGTAATAGGTGCAGGATTATCTCGCAAATTCAAACCAATGGGCGCATTTATCGTCAACAAAGGCTTACCTTGAGCATTGAGTGCGCTAAACTCACCATCGGGAAACACCAAACTATCCGCAGTACTTCCCAAAAACGAACCACCGATATTTAAAGAAGCATTCTGTCCAAAAACAATTCCTGCTGGATTAATCAAAAATAAATTTGCACTTCCATTGGCACGAATTAAGCCTTCAATTGTGGAAATTTTTCCGCCTGTAACTCTAGAAATAATATTTTCAATATCGGTAGGATTGAGAAAATTTGCACTTCCACCATTAGGTACGGAAAAGTCACCAAAACTGTGAAAAAGATTTCCTCCCGCCCGATCTCCTCCATCAAGATCAAAATTACTTCCATCTGGTGTAGTTATATTTGTATCGGTAGTACCATCAGCAGTTATGGGAACTTCTTGAGCAAAAGCTGGCATTGAAGCAAGCAAAGAAGAGAAAGCAAAACAGCTAGCTTGAAAAAGTGAGGAGATAATCTTGTTCATCTAGAAATCTTTTTATTTCACGGTATTTAATAATTTAAAAAGATTATCCCCGATCGAGTTGTCATCTAGCTGACATTGGGTAATGATTTAAGATTTTTCGTTCATCGCTCATCGTTCATGGTTCATTGCAATAATTAACTAATGTGAGAAATTAAAGAAACAATTGAAGGAAAATTAAAATGCCAGCGATCGTTAAATTACAACTTTCCTTAGAAGCACTAGCAGAAGCAATTCATTCTCTCGATCCAGAAGAAAAACGTCAACTTCAAGAAATAATCGAACAAAAAATCTTCGAGCAAGAAGAACAAGGTTATCAAGATAATCCAGAAACAGAGGCAGAAATTCAGATAGTTCGGGCTGAATATGCAGCAGGAGAATATTTGACGATGGATGATTACCTTGCTAATCGATCGAATCAATCATCAGTTTCGATCGCTTGAGAGTTGAAAAATTTAGAATTGGCGATCGTTTTACCGTTATTTCCCGACAAATCTAATATATTTATTCATCTTCGTCTGGTAATTTTTCCATTTCATGAGAAATTAAACTCTGAAATTCTTCGCTGCAATGAACCTGAAGATGAATCGTTGCTGTCAATAATTCTGCCAATATTTCAGCTTGCTGAGTTGTAGTCAAACGAGGTAGCTGAAGTTGATTAATTAAAGCCGTCACATTTTGGCATTCTGCGCCAAGTTCTGCAATTAAAGTTTTAAGTGTCGAACTAGCTATAGGTATAGAGCGATCGCTAATTTGCATTGTCAATTCCCATCCGTTTACGGGCTTGCTGAATTCCTTTTTCAAAAGCGCGAATTTCTTTTTCCCAATGTTGAATTAAGCCTCGATCGAGATTTTCTTTGTCTGTTTCCATGCTAATTTTTTCTTGATGCTCAATGATACGTTGGTTTAGGCGGCGAATAGCTTTTTTGTGATTTTTTTTGCCCATCCATTATTAAGTGCATAGGCAGAATGAATTACACACTTTATATTTCTGTTGCCTATTGCCTATTGACGGTACGCCTATTCCCTCTCTCCACCAATGAATTTAATTTTGTCCAACTACTTATTTTTTTAAATGCCGATCGCTTAACAGTGACAATCTCAAGCAATTAATGCCACAATATTGACTTTGAAATCGTCATTTTAGCAATCGTCGCTCCAAAAAAGAGGAATTAAGTCATGCAACTGTTGGATAGAGTACGTTTGGGATTAGCAGTCGCAGTTGCCAAAAGTGTTACTAGTGTGGTGCGATCGCTGAAACTGGGTGCGGCTAGTGTTCTACCTGGAGAAATTGCCAGTCGTCTCCATCCTCAATTACTACCTTTGCTTTTTGGGCAGGTGAATAAAGGCGTAATTCTAGTCGTTGGGACGAACGGTAAAACAACTACATCTTTGTTGCTGCGAACTATTTTAGAAGATAGTGGCTACAATGTCGTACACAATGAAACGGGTGCTAATTTAATCAATGGATTGACTACTTCTCTATTGGCACATACCAACATGTTAGGAAAGCTGGATGCTGACTATGCCATTTTGGAAGTAGATGAAAATATTTTGCCTCTGGTACTTAAAGATTGTCAGCCTCGTTATATTCTCGCTTTAAATCTGTTTCGCGATCAACTCGATCGCTATGGGGAAGTAGATACTATTTCTTATAGATGGCAAAAGGCGATCGAACCCCTCGCTAAAGATACAACCATAGTTCTAAATGGTGACGATCCTACACTCGCCCATCTCGGACAAAAATTATCTCAAAAAGTTACCTATTTTGGTTTGAATGAACCCGAACTTTATCTCGAAGAAATGCCCCACGCGGTAGACTCGATTTATTGTCCTAGTTGCGGTCATCTTTTGGATTATAAGGGAGTTTATCTTTCCCATTTAGGCGATTATCATTGTCCTAGTTGTGGCTTTGCTAAAAACGAATTGTCGGTGAATAGTCAAGAATGGCCGCAGATTCTAATTGGAGTTTACAACAAATACAATACTTTGGCAGCAGGATTGACTGCTCGCGAAATTGGTATCGGGATCGATCGCATTTATGAAACGATTAAAAACTTTCGCGCTGCTTTTGGAAGAGCAGAAGAATTAGATTTTGAAGGTAAACACGTCCGCATTTTATTGTCAAAAAATCCTGTTGGCATGAACGAAACGATTCGCGCAGTCAATCAAGTCAAAGCAACGGGAAAAGCTTCAACAACTTTATTAGTACTCAACGATCGCATTCCTGACGGAACAGATGTTTCTTGGATTTGGGATGTAGATACAGAAAAATTAGTAAGTTTGGGTGGTAATTTAATTGTCAGCGGCGATCGCAGCTATGATATGGCGTTGCGCTTGCAATATAGCGACGAAAAATCTGACAATCTTCAATTGATTGTTGAAGAAGATGTACACCAAGCAATTTCTAAAGCTTTACAAATTACTCCTGCCGATGAGACTTTGCATATTATTCCTACTTATTCAGCCATGTTAGAAGTCAGACAATTGCTAACGGGAAAACAAATTTTGTAATTTGTTGCTCGTTCTCTAATTCATTTTAAATAAGGACGCGCCAAGAAAAAACTAGCGATCGACTTAGCATCGATCGCAACGCCAGCTAAAATAGCTTTCTCCAATTCTTCAGGACTCATCAAAACTACTTCGATATCCTCATCATCGTCTTGTTTGGGAGGTTTTTCTAACTTCTCTAAATCCTGCGCTAAAAAAGCATAAATATACTCGTCCGAATAACCAGGCGCGAGAGCAAACTTTCCTAAATTCTTCCAACTACCAGCACGATAACCAGTCTCTTCCTCAATTTCTCTTTTAATTGTTTCGGCTGGATCTTCATTAATTTCCACCGTACCAGCAGGAAATTCTAAAATTCTACCTTCAATAGCAAAACGATATTGTTTTACCAAAACCAATTTACCATCGGGCGTAACAGGTACGACTAAAGCACCTCCAGGATGGCGAACACATTCCCAGTCGCCTACAACACCATTGGGTAAACGCAATCTAATTACTTCGTAATCAAATTTACGACCTTTGTAGAAAAGACGTTGTTGTAAAATTTCTGGTGGTTCTGTTCCTGACGACATATAAAATTTAAATTAATTCGACACTCGAACAGTCTACCTCGTTTGCGAGTTGCGCGATCGCTTTCTTGGATACAGGTTCGATGCGATCGCCCGCAATTTCTGCCAAAGGAACTAAAACAAATGCTCTTTCTTTCATCCTGGGATGGGGAAGTTGTAAATTGGGAGTATCCAAAATCAGATCGTCGTACAATAATAAATCTAGGTCTAAAGTTCTTGCCCCCCAATGTTCTTGACGCACTCGTCCAAACTGTAACTCAGTAGCTAGTAATAATACTAATAATTCTTCGGGTGTTTGTTTGACTTCGAGCAAAGAACAGCCATTAATATAATCTGGTTGGGGAGGACCGATCGGTTTAGTTTTGTACCAACTCGAAACAGCTTGTATGGCGATACCTGGAGTTTGGTTTAATACTTTTAGAGAATTTTCGATAATCTCGATCGAATTACCAAGATTGCTACCAAGAGCGATCGCACAAATTGTCATTTAATCTAAATTTTTTACTAATTTTGAAATTACGATTTTCAGGAAAACTTTTAGTTGAAGCTTTACTATCCAATTTTAATATTAAACAGTTATTTTTTCCGAGAAAATACCCAAACAAATTACGCCGAGCGATCGCAAAAATTAACAATCGCAATAAATAATATCCAGGCAAATTCTTAAAATAGCTAGTTTGAGAGATCCACTCAAAAAACTATCTGCGTTTATCTGCGTTTATCTGTGGACTTTTTTTATTGAACTAAATTAATCTTGCCACGATAATAGGTTCGATTAAATTATCGAAACTCAACATTAATAATAATCTGGTTGAAGGATAGAAAATGTCACCCAACCAAACAGGGCTATTTCCTTCTGAAAATAATGAATCAAGAAATTAATTTATTGGCTAAAATTTTAAGTCCGTTTAAACTCAAATCTTTGAGCATGTTCATTAACCAAAACTCGATTGAAATCGCTGCCTCATACAAAAAGTCATCTAAAGATGACTGAAATACCGATCTAAGTCATCTCAAGATGACTGAAATGCCGATCTAAGTCATCTAAAAGATGACTTGCACGATTAGCCTGAAGTAGGGGTTTGGCACTGCGCCTTACCCCTACAGGCGGTTATTGAGAGAAATACAAGATCTAAGTTTAAAAAGACTTTAGCTATTAGATAGAGAATTTATTCTCTGAAAATGCTTTTTTAATTGGTATGAATTATAGATATCTAGATTATTTTTCGATTAATATCGATACTTAATAATGCTTAAACACAAAACTTTTCTAAAAAATCTACCAATTATTACTTATATAAATACTCTCAAATCGAACTTAAAAATATCTTTAAAAATCAGTATAAATACTATAGTTGTTGACTATTAAGTTTGCCAGGATAGCGATAAATTACTCATATTTTTGGGGCTATATAGGAAGTTTATGACAGCTCAAACAATCGTTAATAACTGTCGCCACAATCCAACAGTAAAACAATCATTCGCTCTTACTAGAAAACGAATACATAAAGCACTAGTAGTAATCGATCCTAGAGTAGAAGATTATCAATTACTAGAACGAGGAGTTGTTGAAAACTCCGAAGTACTACTTCTCAATCTTAAAGAAGACGGTATCGTACAGATTTCCAAAGCGATCGCAACACGCGACGATATCGCCAGCATTCATATTATTTCCCATGGCGAACCAGGTAGCTTTCAACTAGGTTCGATCGCGCTCGATCGAGAAAATATCGATACCTATGCAGATTATTTACAACAATGGTCGAACTCCTCAACCAATCTGTTAGAGATTTTAATTTATAGCTGTAACGTAGCTAAGGGAAAAAAAGGATTAGAATTAATCGATCGCATTAGTCAGCTAACTAAAGGAGAAGTTGCCGCTTCCAATACTCTAACGGGTAATTCTGCTTTAGGTGGAAACTGGAATCTAGAAATAACGACAGGAAAAATTACGACATCCTTGGCATTTACAGCAGAAGCGATCGCAGCTTACGCTGGCGTTTTCGGTTCGCTTCGACCTGGATTTGATACAGAAAGCATACCAGCTAATGATGATGGTTTTTCCGAACAAGTAAATTTAGGATTCAATCTTAATTATTTTGGTACTACTTACGATTCAGTTTTCGTCAACAACAACGGAAACATAACCTTCGAGCGAGGTTTGAGTAGTTTTACTCCAGAACCATTAGTTAGCGCTCGTGAAGTTGTTGTCGCTCCCTTCTGGGCTGATGTAGATACGACAGGAGAAGCTACAGCAAGCGATGGAACTAGGATTACTAGTGCTTTAACTACTTACGGCACGGGTACAATTGACGGTCGTCCTGCTTTTGGTGCGACTTGGAATGGTGTCGGTTACTTTAATAGCAACGTTGATAAACTTAACAAATTTCAGGCGATTTTGATCGATCGCTCCGATTTGGGAACAAGCGACTTTGACATCGAATTTAACTACGAACAAGTTCAATGGGAAACTGGGAGTGCCAGCGGTGGCACTAACGGTTTGGGCGGCAACTCTGTTCGTGTTGGTTTTTCTAACGGCGATACAGTCAACTTAGAATTGCCAGGTTCAGCTATTAATGGCGCTTTCCTAGATGAAAGTCTTCAAGCGCTCTCAACACATAGTCTGGAATCTGATGTTCTCGGTCGCTATGTTTTTCAAGTCAGAGACGGAAGGCTAGCGATTTCTTCAGCTCCACGATTAAATAGAGAAAGCGACACAGGTATATCCAATACAGACTTAATTACTAAAAATACCACGCCAATTTTGACTGGTTTTGCTATCAATCCTGGGGCTGTAATTGAAGTTTTTGTCGATGGAGTTTCCCTCGGCAATGCTACCGCCGATAGCTTTGGTATTTGGAGAATTGACAGCCCTCTTCTCACTGAAGGCGAACATACTGTTACTGCCATCGGTACATCCGAGGGTTACGAAGGTACGACCTCTAACACTCTAACAGTCACAATCGATACTACCCCACCCCCTACACCTACCGATTTAGAACTTGTTGACGCTAGCGATACTGGTAGAAAAAACGACAAGATTACTATCGACAAAACACCAACGATTATAGGTAAAGCCGAAGCTGGAACTATTGTTAAACTTTATAACGATACGACAGTATTAGGAGAAACTACTGTACGAGAAGACGGAACTTGGAGTATCGACAGTGCCGAACTTGTCAAAGGTAATTACAACTTTACTGCTACCTCTACCGATATAGCAGGTAATGAAAGTCCCATATCCCAACCTTTAGCAATTAGTATTAGAACGCTCGCGCCCAAAATAAATACTGAAAAAGGGGCTGGAGATTTTGCCGTTTTCGATGTTCTCGATCGCGATCTTAGTGATTTAGATTTAAAAATTTCCGAATTTACGAGTGGCGATGGCGGCGGTAAAATGGAAATCGACGATCTCAATACTCCCAACAATCCTGGCGACGATCGCTTGTTTTATCGAGCGCCCGACATCGATATTAACAATAGCGTGTTTTTGACTACGGTCAGCGATCGCGGTATTTTCAACCAAGACTTGTTTACCATCGTTGGCAATCTCGAACCATTCACCGAAACCTTTACTTATACTGTCACAGACAACGAGGGAGAAGTAGAAACTTCCCCCATTACTGTCAACGTCCAACCAGAAGCCAAACTCAAATTTACCCTTGCTGGCAATACTGCTGGTTTTAACAACGAAATTGGCGTATTTAAAACCGATCGAGACGGAAAAATTAACGGTATCGCCCCTCAACCTGGCGATCTGGGCTATTGGGAAGCTGCACTTTCTAACGGACAGGCAATCTTTTCGGCTTTAGATGGCACTAATAATATCTTAGGTCGAACTCCCACTCGCATTTTAGATAATTTTCAAATAGGTGAAAGTCTCAACTTCTTCTTAGTACAAAACGGTTCGATCGACACCGCCTTAGCTGATATTAGAGCGCTTCGACAACCTAACAACGTTTTCTTTGCTACCTTTGCCGCCAATGGCGATCGCTTCAAACATTTGTCTACGCCCGAATATCAAGAGGATGGCAGCTACATTTTGCGCTGGGAAGATGCCGACAAAGGTGGAGACTATGACTATAGCGATCTAGAAATGAAAGTCGAGCTAACTAATGAAAGCAATCGACTTGGAGAAGAAATTCAGGGCAATTTAGAGAGCGAATTCTTTGACATCAGAAACATTCCTAGCTCGATGAAACCCAAATTAGAAGTTTTCCGCGATGCGGCTTTTAACGATTCTGTTGGTTTTTATGTAGCAAACGAAGCAGGAGATGTTATCGATCCTCTCACCGGTCAGATTATAGCTGCTATAGGCGATAGTAACTATGCTCGTTCTGCAATTGGGCAAAGTTTGGATTTACAAATGATTGGTGACTCCCAAAGCATGAACAATCGAGAAATGGACTCGACCAAACAATTTATTTGGTCGCCGTTTATCATTGCCAACGGAACGGCAGAACAATTTTTAGCTCAAAATCCCGATAATCTCCAAGGACAAGAACCAACAGCATATTTTACACATCTTGGTGCTAATCCCGACGGTATCGATCATTTCCGCTTGCTCTCAGATAATACGCTTGGTATTGAAGATTTATTTGGCGGCGGCGATCGCGACTACGACGACATTATGGTGAGAATGACTATGAATTAGGGGTTAGGGATTAGGGGTTAGGGAATAGGGGTTGATGATTTACCTCGATCGCAAAACCATCACTCTAGCGCTAGATATATTTGTACTAGTTTATTAAGCTGATTTACTTCGATCGCAAAACCACTACTCTAGCGCTAGATATATTTGTACTAATCTGCCAAGAATTGAATTTATGACGATACTTCAAACTCCGAACTCCCTAGCAATTTTCTATAATAGCGGGAGGCTTTTCAGTTTTTAAACGACTAAAAAATTTATGCAACGTCCTATTTATCTGGACTGTCACGCAACTACACCAATGGATCGACGAGTCCTCGATGCTATGCTCCCCTATTTCATCGAACGTTTTGGCAATCCTGGGAGTATCAATCATGCTTATGGATGGGAAGCAGAAGCCGCAGTTACTGGGGCAAGAGCGACAATTGCCTCGGCGATCGGCGCTACGCCAGAAGAAATCGTATTTACTAGCGGCGCTACAGAAGCAAATAATTTAGCCATTAAAGGTGTTGCCGAAGCTTACTTTAATAAGGGAAGACATATTATTACCGTCGCCACCGAACACCGCGCCGTACTCGATCCCTGTAATTATCTGCAAACTCTCGGTTTTGAAATAACTTATTTGCCAGTCCAAAGCGATGGTTTGCTCGATTTACAATTACTAGAAAAAGCAATTCGTCCCGATACCATTTTGGTTTCGGTAATGGCTGCTAACAATGAGATCGGTGTTTTGCAGCCATTGTCAGCAATTGGTAAAATTTGCCGCGATCGCGAAGTTTTGTTGCATACAGATGCCGCTCAAGCGATCGCCAAAATTCCTTTAAATGTCGAGAGCATGAACATCGATTTAATGTCTCTTACCGCTCATAAAGTTTACGGCCCAAAGGGAATCGGCGCTCTTTACGTTCGTCGCCGTAACCCTAGAGTGCGTTTGGCTTCCCAAATTCAAGGCGGCGGACAAGAACGAGGCATGCGATCGGGAACTCTCTATACCCCTCAAATCGTTGGTTTTGCCACGGCGATCGAATTAGGTCGCTCGGAAATAGATTCAGAGTCAGCACGTCAAATTCAGCTTCGAGAAAGATTATGGGCGAAACTGTCTCAATTAGAAAAAATTTATCTTAACGGTCATCTTACTCAGCGTCTTCCTGGCAATCTCAATGTTAGTATAGAAGAAGTAGATGGCTCAGCTTTGCTATTAGGATTGCAATCGACCGTTGCTCTTTCTTCGGGTTCGGCTTGCTCTTCGGCTGGTACTACTTCTTCGCACGTACTCTCAGCTTTGGGACGTTCGGAAGCGCTGGCATCTGCTTCGCTGAGATTCGGAATTGGCAGATTTAATACGGTTGAAGAAATAGATTTAGTTGCCGATCGGGCGATCGCTACTATTCGATCGCTCCGTCAAACTAAAATTTTATCTCAGCCAAAATAGGCAAATTCCCTCGAATCAAAAATTTAATTTCAGAAGACAGAAAGACAATCCTTGCCAAAAGTTACCTATTAAGGTTATATTCAGGTTAAATTTTTTCAAGCAATGCCGTGTCTGACGGTGTAATAGCCCAGCGTCAATTAAGTAGGGCAAGCCTAGCAACGACGGTGTGGTTTCTGAAATGTTGTTCTGTTTTCGGACTAAATATTGTCGAGAAAAATTTTTGAATGTTGGCTGTGGTTATTATTACGAATAGGTTTTACATTTAAGACCAATCGATTCGTTTTGTTTTTCTAAGCTAAAAAAGTATCTCAAGCAAAAAGCGAAGAACTATTTTAAAGATTCGCCTTCGTTCAATGGTAGTAAGCGGGGGTACACTTTCCCCTAGGTGTCGAACCGCAAAGATCGATTTTCAAGCTCGTAGCTCTTAACCTAAAAGTTTTTGAACTAAGCAAAGTTGAAAGGCAAAGTGCCAAAGAATTTCAACTTGCTAAAAAATATTAGAGGAAAATTTAATGCCAAAACAAATTATCATCGCAGAACAGCATCATATTGCTGCTGTTTTCTGGGAAGATCAAATTCAAGAGATAGTAGTTGCTACAGGAAATCAGCAGGTAGGAGATACTTACTTAGGAATTGTTGAAAACGTCATTCCAGGGATAGATGCAGCTTTCGTGAATATTGGAGATGCCGAACGCAACGGCTTTATTCACGTCACAGATTTAGGGCCTTTACGTTCGAGAAAGACGGCTGGAGCAATTACCGAACTGCTAACTCCCCAACAAAAAGCTTTGGTTCAGGTAATGAAAGAACCAACGGGCAATAAAGGACCGAGACTAACAGGCAATATTACCTTGCCAGGACGCTATTTGGTGCTGATGCCTTACGGTCAGGGAGTTAAATTATCCAGACGCATCAAAGATGATAACGAGCGCTCTCGCTTGAGAGCTTTAGCTATTTTGGTTAAACCTGCTGGCATGGGGCTTTTAGTTCGTACCGAAGCCGAAGGTAAAGCAGAAGAAGCAATCATGGAAGATTTAGAATCCCTGCAAAAGCAATGGGAATCGATCTTGCAGCAAGCCAACTCAGTAAGACCGCCAGCGCTTCTCAACCGCGACGACGACTTTATTCAAAGAGTTCTTCGCGATATGTACTCTGCCGATGTCAATCGTATTGTCGTCGATTCTAATGCTGGATTAAAAAGAGTCAAGCAACATTTGAGCAACTGGAGTGGCGGGCGATCGCCCCAAGGAGTTTTAATCGACCACCATCGCGAACGTCAATCGATCCTAGAATATTTTCGCGTTAACGCGGCGATTCGAGAAGCGCTCAAACCGAGGGTAGAGCTGCCTTCAGGTGGATATGTGATTATCGAGCCGACCGAAGCGTTGACCGTAATTGATGTTAACTCTGGTTCGTTTACGCGATCGGCAACTGCCAGAGAAACGGTGCTTTGGACGAACAGCGAAGCAGCCACAGAAATCGCCCGTCAATTGCGCTTGCGTAATATTGGTGGGGTGGTGATTGTCGATTTTATCGATATGGACTCGCGCCGCGACCAACTCAAGTTACTCGAACATTTTAATAAAGAGATCAAATCCGATAAAGCCAGACCACAAATCGCCCAGCTATCGGAACTCGGATTGGTAGAATTAACTCGCAAGCGGCAGGGCAAAAATATTTACGAACTATTCGGTCAACCTTGTACTACTTGCGGTGGTTTGGGTCATGTAGTTCATCTCCCAGGAAAAAGCGAGCTAGAACCTTTAGAAACACCTTCTCCAGCCGCACCGAGGACGATCGTAACTCCTCAAGAAAAGCGCTCTTTTGAAAGCGAAATAGCGATCGAACCAGCTTCAGATTACGAGGAGGAAGAGAACGATCGGCAACTGGATTTGCTACACCATCCAAGCTATCAAGAACAAGGTGTACCAAACAACAATCTTCGTCGTCGCCGTCGCCGTCGTTTGGGCGATCTATTAACCAAGGAAGAATTAGCAGAAGCACCTGTTTACGCTTCGATTCCCAAAGATATCGACATCGAACCCGAACCAATTGAGGAACGCAAACCGAGAAGCCAAAACACGCGTTTGCGATCGCGAGATGAGGTCAATCTCGAAAAAATTGCCGTTGAAATGACGGATTTGGAGCAAGATATCTACGCTTTAATGGGTGTTTCGCCTTTAGTTCGTGTCGATCGCGAATTTAAAGATCCCAGATCGGTAATTGTATCGATTAAACATCCAGGTGCAGCAGAAACAGCAGATCTAGATGTAGCAGAATCAGCAAATGTAGCACGAGCAAAAACACCAGAACCAGAATTAACTGAATCGGTTACCCAATCGCCAGAATCGAGTGTAGAACCAGATCCACAACCAGACATCGAACCAGAAGCGGAGAATGATGAAGCTGCTGACGGTCGTCGTCGTCGTCGTCGCCGTTCTTCAGTACCAGAGGTGATACTCTAAAACTAGAAAGTGCTGAGTAAATAGTGCTGAGTATCTCTAAATTCTCAGCACTTTTGCCTTAGCACTATTTGTTTGTCTGAGTCCGTTTGCATCTTCTTAATGCATAAAATTATTGTCGAAAATTTTTTTAGCTCGGAATTTCCAGATTCAGATTGCCTTATCGCTGGAGTCGATGAAGTGGGAAGGGGCGCTTTGTTTGGGCCAGTGGTTGCGGCAGCAATAGTAATTCCCAAGCAAAAACTGGAATTATTAAAAGAAATTGGCGTAAAAGACAGTAAAAAATTGTCTGCTAAAAAACGTTTGCAGTTAATCGAACCAATTCAAATGCTTGCAACTAGTTGGCAAGTCGGTTGTGCTTCTGTTGAAGAGATCGATCGCCTAAATATTCTCCAAGCATCTTTATTAGCTATGAACCGTGCTGTAGTTCGTTTAGAGATACAGCCGACAATTTGCCTTGTTGACGGTTTGTACCCGATCCCCAATTTAGCAATACCACAACAGAATCTAGTTAGGGGAGACGAAATTTCACCAGCGATCGCTGCTGCTAGCATTATTGCCAAAGTTTGGCGAGACGAACTAATTATGCGATTGGCGATCGAATATGGTAATTACGATCTCGCTGCTAACAAAGGCTACGGAACGAAAAAACATTTAAGTGCTTTACTAAAATACGGTTACTCCAGCCAACACCGTCGTTCTTTTCGCGTTAAGTAATCGGATTGTCTGCGGCGGGAAGCACATTCGAAGCAGGGACGATCGAGGAATTCTCCGATTGCGCCCAATGACGATAATCCTTGAGCAGTTGAGCGACTAATCTCTGTTTGATTCTCTGTAGGACGCTTTTAAGAAGTCCGTTTCCTGCTAATTCTAAAATCGGTCTGGGTGTCAGCCATAGAGCGGGCGGCAGTTCTACTTTAACTTCTAAATCGGCACGACCTTTGAGATAAGTTTTGCCGTTTTCAGCGCAAGGAAATAATTTTCCTTTAAGATTCAGCGAAAAACGCTGGTTAATGTAATTAATACCTTTAATTTCACAACTTTGAGAGTTGAGATATACCGTTCCACTCGCACCCGCCCATACTTTCAAAACCACAATTGGCTGAAAGTGGTACAGTTCCATAAAATTAATCGGACGCATCTTAAGTTCGTAAAGATCTTCCGATTGTTGTTTCATTAATTCAGGATTGACAAGCGCCCGAACTAAACGTTGGGGTTGACGTAGATAGTGTTGAATGGGAACGGCTTCTTCTTCTACGAAAATCTCCACCGATTCCAATGCGGTAAAACAAACGTACATGTGTAAAGTTAGAGAAAAGGCGAATTTTTATTCGCTCAACGATTTCCTTGGTTATAATTATTGGCGGTCGTTGAGTATTAGTTAATTTTAGGTTACATTTCTACAAAATATTAACAAAATTATTTAAATCTATAGTTAGAGCTATTCCATTAATCAGATTTTCAGTTTATGGTTATTTCTATTGCCTATCTCGGCCCGACTGGAACTAATTCAGAAACAGCAGCATTAGCCTATCAAACTTGGTTGACAGACACTTGCAATCGAGAATCTCGTACAATTCCGTGTCCGAGTATTGCTCTAACTCTTCGTTCTGTAATCCAACACGAGACTGATATTGCAGTCGTACCAGTTGAAAATTCGATCGAAGGAAGCGTTGCCATTACGCTAGATACTCTTTGGCAATTAGACAGTCTCAAAATAGAACAGGCTCTGATCTTACCGATCTCTCATGCCCTTTTATCTTTCAATCGATCGAAACAAGAGATTAAAACTGTCTACTCTCATCCTCAAGCTTTGGCACAATGCCAAAAGTGGTTAGAAAATAACTTTGCCGAGCTGCGCTTAATTCCCACCAATTCAACCACCGAAGCCCTGCAATACCTTAAAGATGACCTTACTGCTGCCGCGATCGCATCGGAAAGAGCTTCGAAACTTTACAACATTCCCATACTTGCAGAACATTTAAACGACTACCCCGATAACTGTACGCGCTTTTGGGTAGTCAGCTCAAAAGCCGAAAACGATCGTGGTAATTATATGTCTTTAGCTTTTAGCGTACCCGATCGCCCAGGCTCTCTAGTCAAACCACTCCAAGTTTTTTCCCAAAGAAATATTAACCTTTGTCGCATTGAATCTCGTCCTACCAAGCGATCGCTAGGCGAATACATCTTCTTTGTCGATCTAGAAGGAAATAGTCGAAGCGAATCTGTACAAACTGCTCTATCCGAATTGGATCGATGTACCGAAGTAATTAAAATTTTTGGTAATTACAACGTTTTTACGATCGAACGAGGTTGAAATAAATTTATTGAAAAGCGTCTTTAAGAGCAGCCCTTGCCGCTAAATGATTGCGGGTAGATTCGAGAATTTCTGCTTCTCTTTGCAAACGAGCCTCTGTATCTTGCATTTCTAATAAAGATTGCTGTTCGGAGGCTACTCGATCGAGATTGCTGGCAACCCAATAAGATAATTCGAGCGGTAATGTGGGTAAATCTTCTGGTAGTTCGAGTTTTCGATCTGTTAACTTAGCAGACAGACGGACAACATCGCGCAATAAACTCATGACATCATTCGCCATCGGTCTTAGATCGTTTACGGGAGGTTCGTCTTCAATCCATTGCACTAAGCCGATTCGATAGGGTTTTTCGCGGACGTACTCCAAAACTCGAAAACGTTGCTGTCCTAAAGTCAGCATTTTCATGCGATCGTCAGGTAAACGCTTAAAACTAACAATTTCGGCACAACAACCTACATCTGCCACTTCGCCAGTGACAGGATCTACTGCCAGAACACCAAAACGACGGTCGTACTCTAGAATCGTATTCATCATGATTCTGTAGCGAAATTCAAATATGTAGAGAGGAAGAGGACGACTTGGAAATAAGACTACTTCAGGTAGTGGAAATAAAGGTAATTCTCTAACAGCAATAGAAGATGTCATTATGTTGGTTGTGCGTGTTTGCTTCGATCCGTCTTTTTTACTTTAACTAATTTTTGCCTGAGAAAGAAGATTTGAGGCTTGTTTAATGGGTATTTGGTAGATAGTAATGGGTAGTGTAGACGCGATCGATTACCAATCACCCATTACCAAACACCAAAAAACTAATACTTTACAAGTAACACTTGCAGAGCTATTGACTACAGTTTGACTTCAATATCTACACCTGCGGGTAAATCCAATTTCATCAAGGCATCGATGGTTTTGGAAGAAGGCTGATAAATGTCGATGATACGACGGTGGGTGCGAGTCTCAAAATGCTCCCGAGAATCTTTATCGACGTGAGGAGAACGCAAGACGCAATAGATTTTGCGCTTGGTAGGTAGAGGAATTGGTCCGACAGCGTCGGCATTGGTGCGTTTAGCAGTATCGACAATCTTTTCGCAAGACGTATCTAGCAAGCGGCGATCGAAAGCTTTTAAACGAATGCGAATCTTTTGTTGTGGTATAGTTGCCATTTTTAATTGTCAAGGTTCGGGTGAATATTTAAGTTAATGTCGATCGTATCCAAACAAACAACAAGAGCAGATAAAACGTTTGTTACGTTTCACTTACCTGCTCCTGCCGATCGTTTAAGTTGTCTTACTTGAGAATTTTGGAGACGACTCCAGCACCGATAGTGCGACCGCCTTCGCGAATAGCAAAGCGCATACCTTGCTCGATCGCGATCGGTGAGATTAACTCAACGGTCATTTTGATACGGTCTCCTGGCATGACCATTTCTACAGCAGTGCCATCATCTGCGGTGTAGTCTTTGATCGTTCCAGTTACGTCGGTTGTACGCACGTAGAACTGGGGGCGATAGTTCTTAAAGAAGGGAGTGTGACGACCGCCTTCTTCTTTGTTAAGAACGTATACTTCACCCTCAAATTGAGTGTGAGGAGTAATCGAACCTGGTTTAGCAAGTACCATACCGCGTTCGATGTCTTCTTTTTTAAGACCGCGCAACAACAGACCGACGTTGTCTCCAGCCATACCTTCGTCTAAGGTTTTCTGGAACATTTCTACACCAGTTACGGTAGTGTTGCGAGTTTCACGAATACCGACGATTTCGATGGTTTCGCCAACTTTAACTTTACCGCGCTCGATTCTTCCAGTGGCAACCGTACCGCGACCAGAGATCGAAAATACGTCTTCTACTGCCATCAAGAAAGGCTTATCAATTTCGCGTTCTGGAGTAGGAATGTAAGAGTCTACATTATCCATAAGCGCGTAAATTTTATCAACCCACTCGTTTTCACCCTTGGCAATTTTTGGATTTGCTACTAAAGCTTCTAGTGCTTGCAACGCAGAACCAGAGACGATGGGAATATCATCGCCAGGGAAGTCGTATTTACTCAGCAATTCGCGGATTTCTAATTCGACTAGTTCGAGTAGTTCTTCGTCATCTACTTGGTCTTGTTTGTTCATAAACACAACCAAGTGAGGAACGCCTACTTGCTTAGCCAAAAGAATGTGTTCGCGGGTTTGGGGCATGGGGCCGTCAGCAGCGGAAACAACCAAGATTGCTCCGTCCATCTGAGCCGCACCAGTAATCATGTTTTTGACGTAGTCAGCGTGTCCGGGACAGTCTACGTGAGCGTAGTGACGATTGTCCGTTTCGTATTCTACGTGAGCGGTGTTGATGGTAATGCCGCGTTCTTTTTCTTCGGGAGCCGCATCAATTTCGTCATATTTTCTGGCTTTGGCTTTACCAGAAGCTGCCAAAGTCATGGTAATTGCAGCCGTTAAAGTGGTTTTGCCGTGATCGACGTGACCGATAGTACCGATATTAGCGTGATCTTTATTTCTGTCAAACTTTGCGCGTGCCATGTGAATTTACTGTTCCTTTTTTATTTATGCGTTCCCTTTATTTTTGGCGATGATTTCTTCTGCCACGTTACGAGGCACTTCATCGTAGTTGCTGAACTCCATAGAAAAGATACCGCGACCTTGGGTTTTGGAGCGAATATCCGTAGCATAACCAAACATTGCAGCCAAAGGTACTTTAGATGCTACCTTAGCCAGTCCATCTTCAGAGCCCATTCCTTCAATGTTGCCACGACGCGAGTTAAGATCGCCCATTACATCTCCAAGAAAGTCTTCTGGTACTTCTACTTCGACTTTCATCATCGGTTCTAATAATACAGGAGATGCTTTCATAACGGCTGCTTTGATCGCCATCGAACCGGCAAACTTAAATGCCATTTCTGAAGAGTCTACTTCATGGTAAGAACCATCTACCAGAGTGACTTTGAGGTCGATTACTGGGTATCCAGCCAAAATTCCCGATTCGCAAGCTTCCTTGATTCCTTGCTCGACAGGGTTAATATATTCTTTAGGAATAGAACCGCCGACGATTTTGGAAACAAACTGCAAACCAGTCCCTGTTTCGCCTGGCTCTACCTCTATCACGGCGTGACCGTATTGACCTTTACCGCCACTTTGACGAATGTATTTGCCTTCAGTTCTGATTGCTTTGCGAATTGTTTCGCGATAAGCAACTTGAGGTTGTCCCACATTAGCTTCTACTTTGTACTCCCGCAACATGCGATCGACTAAGATTTCTAAGTGCAACTCGCCCATTCCAGCAATTACGGTCTGGTTGGTTTCTGAATCGACGCTAACTCGGAAGGTTGGATCTTCATCAGACAGTGCTTGCAGAGCTTTGGAGAGTTTCTCCATGTCTCCTTTTGTTTTCGGTTCGACAGCAACAGAAATTACTGGTTCGGGGACGAACAGAGATTCCAAAATAATCGGTTTGGATTCGTCGCAAAGAGTATCGCCTGTAATAGCATCTTTTAAACCGACAGCAGCACCCAAATCACCCGCTCTTAATTCGTCAACCTCAATGCGATCGTTCGATTTCAAAACGATCAAACGAGAAACCCGTTCTTTTTTATCTTTGGTTGCGTTATAGACGTAAGTTCCCTTCTGCAAAACTCCAGAGTATACTCTGATGAATGTCAGGCGACCGAATTGGTCTGAGGTAATTTTAAAAGCAAGAGCTGAAAATGGCTCTTCGTCGGATGATTTTCTGACTGCTTCGGTACCATCTGGCAAAGTACCTTTGATTGGTGGTACTTCAGTGGGAGCTGGAAGATAATCTACTACTGCGTCTAAAAGCAACTGAACGCCTTTGTTTTTAAAAGCAGAACCGCACAGCATTGGCACGATCTTTCCTGTGACCGTTCCCTTGCGAAGAGCTGTTTTGATTTCTTCTTCGGTAAACTCTTCTTCCATCATAAATTTTTCTAGCAGCGCTTCGTCTGTCTCTGCTACTGCTTCGAGCAATTTACCGCGATATTCCTGCGCTACTTCCATTAAATCGGCAGGAATTTCGATATCATCGATTTCTTTACCTAAATCGTCTTTGTAAAGTTTGGCACGCATTCTCACCAAATCGATGATGCCTTTGAACTCAGTTTCAGCACCAATAGGAATTTGAATGGGAACGGCGTTAGCTCTAAGTCGATCGGTTATTTGTTCGTATACCTTAAAGAAATTTGCCCCCGTTCTGTCCATTTTGTTGACGAAAACAATCCGAGGTACTTTATAGCGATCTGCTTGTCTCCAAACAGTTTCAGATTGGGGTTGTACGCCGCCTACCGAACAGAATACGGCAATTACACCATCTAAAACTCGCATCGAACGTTCTACTTCAATGGTGAAGTCTACGTGTCCTGGAGTATCGATAATGTTGATTTTGCAATCTTGCCAGTTGGTACTAATGGCAGCAGCAGTGATGGTAATTCCTCTTTCCTGCTCTTGCGCCATGTGATCCATGATTGCTGTACCTTCATGAACTTCGCCCAGTTTGTGAGCTATGCCCGTGTAGAACAGAATCCGTTCGCTTGTTGTTGTTTTGCCCGCGTCTATATGAGCCGCGATGCCGATATTACGCACTCTCTCTAGCGGGATGCTACGTGCCACAGTTCCCTCCTTATATCTTGTTGGGCTTGTTATTTTTTTTTGTAACTATTTGTTTAGTCTATTAACAATTCTATACTTTTAGGAGTTGAATTTTCTCACCAGTAACCTAGGTGAGTTAATTGCTCACCTTTTCTTACCAGTCTAGTACATCAACTCTAGTATCTGTAGTGAGCAAATGCTTTATTTGCATCTGCCATTTTGTGGGTTTCTTCGCGTTTTTTGATTGCCGCACCAGTTTCGTTAGCTGCATCCATAATCTCGTTTGCTAGCTTACCAGCCATCGTTCGACCGCCTCTAGAGCGAGAGTATTGAACTAGCCAACGCAATGCTAATGTAGTTCCTCGACCGGTTCTTACTTCCATGGGAACTTGGTAGGTTGCACCACCAACACGACGGGCTTTAACTTCTACTAAAGGTGTTAGGTTGCGAATTGCTTTTTCAAATGTTTCCATCGGATCGTTTCCAGTACGTTCTCCAATGGTTTTGAGAGCATCGTAGACGATACCAGAGGCTAAAGATTTTTTGCCACTACGCATGATACGTCTGATTGTCATGCTGACGAGACGACTGTTATAAACTGGATCTGCGGGAACTGGACGTTTTTTAGTAACTGTACGACGAGACATGTTTTCTGGTTAGAACGACAAATTAAAGTTTATACTTGTTTTTGCTTCAGGATCTATATTATTGGCACTCGCTCGGATCTTGACGAAAGCTTTTTTATCCAGATGCTTATTTTTTAAGAAAAACGGCATCCCAACTGCGATCGAGGATGCCTTGAGATGCCCGACTAATTTTTAGTTACAGACAGGACTCAAGCTTTCTTAGGACGCTTTGTTCCATATTTGGAACGACCTTGCTTTCTATCTTTTACACCAGTGGCATCTAAAGTTCCGCGAATAATGTGATATCTAACTCCTGGCAGATCTTTAACCCGACCGCCACGAATTAAAACAACAGAGTGCTCTTGTAGGTTGTGACCGATTCCGGGAATGTAAGCTGTTACTTCAAATCCAGAGGTTAGCCTTACCCGTGCTACCTTCCGAAGAGCTGAGTTAGGTTTTTTGGGAGTGGTAGTATATACCCTAGTGCAAACACCGCGTCTTTGCGGACACTCTTTCAGG
Organism: Xenococcaceae cyanobacterium; assembly: GCA_051657945.1. GTDB lineage: Bacteria > Cyanobacteriota > Cyanobacteriia > Cyanobacteriales > Xenococcaceae > CAZJTL01. The sequence goes on from JBOFLQ010000076.1 coordinate 43,998, forward strand.
GCCGGAGATTTAGTCTTCTTTTGTATTTTAGCGCGTTCGCTACGAATGAGCTGCTGAATAGTGGGCATGAGTTAAGCTTTTGCTTGTTTAAGTTTTCACTCAAGGCAAAATAGTTGACAAATTCTGATTTTACCAATACTTAAGTGAATACGTCAAGGTTTTTGTTGGTTAGCTTTTTTTAGTCGTCAGTCGCTTTTTTCGTCTAATTTTTCAGGCAAATTTGCTTTGTTTATTTTGTTTTAAATTCAACCAAAATTAAATTAGTTGGATTGGCGAACTTGAAATGATTGTCCACAACCGCAATTATTAGTAACATTGGGATTTTGAAAGCGAAATCCACCACCCATAAGATCTTCTGAGTAATCCAATTTTAATTCGTCGAGATAAGGAAAGCTGAATTCGTCGATCGCTACAGAAATACCATTACTTTCAAAGGTGCGATCGTTTGCTAGAATTCGTTCGTCTAAATTAAATTCATAAAGAAAACCCGAACACCCTCCTTTTTTCACGCGCAGACGAAATTGACTGTTCGGTTTTTGACGACTGATGCGGATGCGATCTATTTCTTTGGCGGCGTTCGCTGTTATGTAAATCATCTTAAAAAAAAATTTGGATGGGTTTTACTATTGCTCTACCCATCCTACAAATAATTTTGAATGTTTATTTAGTTGAATTAATTAAATTTATATTCTGGTTCGGGGTGAAGTTTTGGCTATTAATTAAAACCCCAAAGCCAACATTTTTTTTGCTTTAATTTTATTGTCTATTTACGGGCATAATCATCTTGAAAGCGAATGATGTCATCTTCACCTAAATATTCGCCATTTTGTACTTCGATCAAAATTAATTTAATTACTCCTGGATTTTCCAAACGGTGGGGAGTACATTGGGGAACGTAGGTTGACTGATTGCTACCAAGAATCATTTCTTCTTCTCCGCAGACGACTCTGGCAGTACCAGAAACAACAATCCAATGTTCGCTGCGGTGATGGTGCATTTGCAGGCTGAGACGATGGCCTGGATTAACTTCAATACGTTTTATTTTGTAACCAGGGCCTTCTTCTAAAGTTGTAAAAGAACCCCAAGGTCTAATTTCTGTAGCAGGTACTCCTGCTTTAACAACTGCTTCGATAATAGATACTTGTTCTGCTTGAGAAACTTTGGTGGACTGAACCATATTGTTTGTTTCCTAATAAAACTTAAAAGAGCTAAAAGAGATTAAATCGATCGAATTAGAAGGATAAAGAGAATGATTGGAGCGTTATCGCTCGATCGCTTCTCCCTAGCAAACCATAACAAATATTTTTGAAGACAGAAAGCATTAAATCTGACAAATTATACTTTCTACATCAACTCTTCATATTTAAAAATTTTTTATTTACATATCTTTTTTCCGAAACTCGAACAATTCAGCTCGATCGACGTTTGAAAAAAACACCAATGCCATTGTGAACTCGCGCGACATCACTAGCAGAACGATCGAGCAATTGACCGCCTAAATAAAGAGAAGTCGAACTACCGCCATCTAAATTAATAGCATCGATCGCACCTAAATTTTGCATAATCTGAGCTAATTCACTCAAATTGGGGCCGCTGCCTCCAATTCTGCTGCGAACGACAGCCAAAAGTAACTGACCGCTTCCATTAATACCAATAGCACTACGCGATGCTAGCTGTCTGTTAAAAGCGGCACTGAATTTTTCGGCGATCGCATCTAAGACAATTTGACGTTTTCGTATTAAAAGAGGGCCAGCACCAATAATATTGGGATAGCGATCGAAGTCATTGGGAATGGTATTGCTATTTAAGCTAACTGTCATACCAACTTCAAAAATTTCGGCTGGTATTTCGTTACCTCGAATTGTTAGTAAATAACCGTCGCTAGGGATAGGAAAATAATTTTTTCCTGCCATATCTCCAAGCAATTGTTCGCTGATACGGTTATTTTTTACCAAAAAAATCGTTTCTAAGTTAGTTAAAGGAGTATAATTTTTTCCCCATTCTTTTGTGTAGCGCGAGATGCCAGCTTGAACGTATCCACTGTTGAGAAAATGAACGGGCAAGTTTTTGCCTGTTGATGTCGAAATTGACTCGCGCCAGTTAAGACGATCGATTTTTACGTCTCCAGAATCATTCCAAGCGATCGCCGCTCGATTTAAAATAGGGCTCGAGTACCAAAAATTATCGCGGCGGATTGCTCCTAGAGGCAAACGATTGTTGCGGTTAAAAAAACCAGCGTTAATTGCTGCGATCGCGCCAGTAGAGCTAGCAGTAGTTAGTAATGGGGCAGTACCGATCGTGGAATTGGGGTTGCTGAGGATCGGTTTGAGAGAAAGGTTAGAAGAGTGCGGATCGATTTCTAGCCAGGTGACGGGAAATTGATTTTTTCGCTCGGCATCTTCAGGAAACAAAGGTAATAATGTTGTCGCAGGAGGGGCGATTTGAATGTATCGTTGATGCCAGCGCAATCCTGGATGCCAAAGAATGTTACGTTCGACAAAAGAATCGTTACGCAGTTCGATCGCCAGACGATATGGATTGGTTTGCGTTGAAATTTTGAGACGCTGTCCTTTGTCAAAATCAAAACTCAGCTTAGTAGCAAAACCCAAGTTTTCAACGCGCGAAGGAGAAAGTTGCGGTTGTAGAGGTGGCAAAAAATTGTCGATACCTTCTTCTGGATCTTCATCTGTTGAGTTTAGATCGATCCCTGAATAAATTTTGTCTTGGTGTATATTTTGTTTTGGGAAATTACTTTGTTCGGTGGATTCAGAGTACTCAACCGTTTCACTGCGGAGTCTGCTTGGACTTGGTAAAAAACTAGATTGTTGTCGATCGAACCCTTCAAATGCAGAAGCAGATGCGATCGCTTCTAGGGTAATCGTTCCTTGTTTGTTATCTTGTACGGTTTGCCAAAAAGTCGGGCGATCGAGATTGACAATAATTTGTTCGCCCCAGTTTTCTTGCTGGCGCGAGATGCGATCGATTTTAGCGACGGGAGCATTGACGATGAGAGTGTCGCCAGTGGCTTGTAACTGCCAACCTGCTAATTGTATCAGTTCGGTCACATCTAAATAACGATAAAAACCGACTCGTTTGACTGGAAGCTGAATTGGTTGGGTTGGCGATTTAGAAAACCACAAAACTGGTTGAAATTCGAGATTGTCGGTATCTAGCAATTCGAGTCCGAGAATTTGCATGGCGGCGATGTCTGCAATTGCTGTATGCCATGATTCTTCTTGCCATTGAATCCAGGGTATTGATAATTTCTGCTGGTTGAGGTAAATTTGTTGTCCCTGCCAATTGCGATCGCAAGTGCGCTCGGCGCAATCGAGAGTGGATTGGTTCGGCACAGACATAAAATGAGGACGATCTAAATGGGGATGAGGAAGCGTCTGAGGTTGCGGTACTCGAGCTTGACTGAGATTATTGTTAGTACATAAGATAACGATAAGGGTCGCGCAAAAAACTATTAAAGCGTTTCTGATTTTCATTTTTACTTAGTGTCGAACTCAACAGCCGCATCAAAAATCAGAGAATAATGACTTTATACTCTCGATCTTTTTTGTCTCAACGTCTTAGATAACAATAAAATAGTCTCGATCGAGACAAAACAACCAACCAGTTTAACAACAAAAGTAAAACGAAAATCTTTTTGACAATGATTATACTGTCTGCTTTTTGGTAGAATGATATATTCAATCTGACGATTTTAGCAGGTTTTTCAAGCTCCTTTTCAGATTGCAATCGATACTACTTAGATTAAGTTATCGGCTCGAACGAATTAATTATTGTTAATAGTTAATTAATTTGTTTGGGTCGATCGCCAAGGCTTTGGTAGTCAAGCTCAACTAGCAAAATCTGGTCTGTTTGTCAGTGGCAATGGTTCGGAAAAAAAATTGGTGCGAGTAATTATTCAAACATGGAGCTTTCTTGATTTTCGATCGCTTATTATACCGTCAACGCAATTTCGCAAACAGCGATCGAAAAATGTGAAAGTGAATGAGATATTATTCAATAATCCTAAAATCACATTAATTTTATTTTTGCATTTTCGGGTGGGTTGAGTCCTTAACAAATAAGTTAAATCATTTTTCTTTGTCAAGAAAACTAAAAAAAATTCTATCGCTAACGTACATGGATCGAAGAAACATAATGGAAAATAAGAATAATAATGGTTCAATCGCTCGGCAAAAATTAAAGCCTTTTAACGGGCAACGTTGGTTAGTTGAAGAAAGGGATGCTTGTGGCGTTGGTTTTTTAGCACATCGAGAAGGTAAAAGCAGCCACAAACTCATCGAACAAGCTTTGATTGCCTTGGGATGTATGGAACATAGAGGCGGTTGTAGTGCCGATCGCGATTCGGGAGATGGATCGGGTGTAATGAGTGCCTTACCGCAACAGTTGTTTCAATCTTGGTTTGTCGAGCAAAAAATAAATATGCCTCCGCAAGAACAATGGGGCGTAGGTATGGTCTTTTTGCCTCAAGATATTAACGAAGCAATTAAGTGTCGCGCCCACGTTGAAGACGTTGTTAGAGATGAAGGGTTGAATGTACTTGGTTGGCGCGAAGTACCAGTACGTCCAGAAGTATTGGGAGTTCAAGCTAAAACCAATCAACCGCGCATCGAACAAATTTTTGTTAGTTCTAATGCTGGTTTGTCTGGAGATGAATTAGACAGAAAATTATATATCGCTCGATCGCGCATCGGTAAAAAATTAGCAGAAGATTTTTATATTTGCTCCTTCTCCTGCCGCACGATCGTTTACAAGGGAATGGTGCGATCGGAGGTTTTGGGGGAATTTTATCAGGATTTAAAAAATCCTGAATATCAAAGTACCTTTGCCGTCTATCATCGTCGCTTCAGCACTAATACCATGCCTAAATGGCCTTTAGCACAGCCAATGCGTTTGTTGGGGCATAACGGCGAAATTAATACGCTATTAGGCAATATTAACTGGATGACAGCCAGAGAAATGAATCTGGAAGTGCCAGGTTGGACGAAAGAGGAATTAGAAGGATTAACCCCGATCGTCAATCCCGACAACAGCGATTCCTATAATTTAGATAGCACGATGGAATTGTTGGTGCGAACGGGACGTAGCCCTTTAGAAGCGGCGATGATTCTCGTTCCCGAAGCTTACCAGAATCAGCCCGATTTACAAAATCATCCCGAAATTACCGACTTTTACGAATTTTATAGCAATCATCAAGAACCTTGGGATGGCCCTGCTTTGCTGGTATTTAGCGACGGTAAGGCTGTTGGTGCGACTCTCGATCGCAACGGTTTGCGCCCCGCCCGTTATGCTATTACAAAAGATGGATATGTTGTAGTAGCTTCGGAAACTGGTGTAGTCGATTTACCTGAAGCCGACATTGTTGAAAAAGGTAGACTTGGACCGGGACAAGCGATCGCGGTGGATTTAAAAACAAAAGAAATTCTCAAAAATTGGGAAATTAAAGAGCGACTCTCCCAAAAAAATGCTTATGGCGACTGGGTTAAACAATATCGTCACCAACATCAAACTCAGGAATTTCTAAAGGAAACTCAATTAGAAACATCCCAATTACTCAAACAGCAAACGGCATTTGGTTACACAGCCGAAGATGTGGAAATGGTGATTCAACCCATGGCGTTGGATGGGAAAGAACCTACTTTTTGCATGGGTGATGACGTTCCTCTGGCAGTTTTATCTGACAAACCGCGCTTGCTTTACGACTATTTCAAACAGCGTTTCGCCCAAGTAACCAACCCCGCGATCGATCCGCTTCGGGAAAGTTTGGTGATGTCTTTACAAATGCTGTTGGGCGATCGCGGTAATTTGTTGAACATTAAGCCAGAAGATGCTCGTTTGCTTAAGTTAGAATCGCCCGTACTCAACGAACCAGATTTAGAGGCAATTAAAGCATCGGGATTCAATACTCAATCGCTTTCTACACTATATCCGATCGCAAATGGCCCTAACGGATTGGAAAATGCGGTAAAAAATCTCTGTCAGCAAGCAGTAGAAGCAGTCAGAAATAATGCTGAGATTTTAATTTTGAGCGATCGCTTTGGTGCTGTTATCGGTGAAGAATTTACTTACATTCCTCCGTTAATGGCGGTGGGTGCGGTACACCATCACTTAATTCGTCAGGGATTGCGATTGAAAACTTCTCTTATCGTCGATACCGCCCAATGTTGGAGTACCCATCATTTTGCTTGCGCGATCGGATATGGTGCATCTGCTGTATGTCCCTATCTCGCCCTAGAAAGTGTCAGACAGTGGTGGCACGATCCTAAAACGCAGAAATTTATGGAAATGGGTAAAATTGCCAAAATTTCTGTAGAAACAGCCCAGAAAAAATATCGTAAATCGGTAGAATCAGGATTGTTGAAAATTCTCTCCAAAATGGGAATTTCTTTACTTGCTTCCTATCACGGCGCGCAAATTTTTGAAGCCCTCGGTTTGGGTGCTGAATTAATAGAACTAGCTTTTGTTGGTACTACTTCGCGTTTGGGTGGAGTTACGATCGCCGAATTAGCGCAGGAAATAATGACTTTCCACGGGCGTGCTTTCCCCGAATTGCAGGGCAAGAAACTAGAAAACTTCGGTTTCTTTAACTACAAGCCAGGTGGAGAATATCATATGAATTCACCTGAAATGTCAAAAGCCCTGCACAAAGCAGTTAGCAGCAAAGAATACGACCACTACGAACTATATAAAAAACAATTACAAGGTCGTCCCGTTACCGCCCTTCGCGATTTACTAGATTTAAACAGCGATCGCACTTCTATTCCCATTGAAGAAGTCGAACCAGTAGAAAACATTTTCAAACGTTTCTGTACTGGCGGTATGTCTTTGGGTGCGCTATCCAGAGAAGCCCATGAAGTACTAGCGATCGCGATGAATCGTATCGGTGGTAAATCAAATTCTGGTGAAGGTGGTGAAGATCCCGTTCGTTTCAAAGTTTTAGATGATGTCGATAGCAACGGACTCTCTAACACCTTGCCCCATTTAAAAGGATTGCGTAACGGCGATACAGCTAGTTCGGCAATCAAACAAATTGCTTCGGGGCGTTTTGGTGTCACTCCAGAATATTTAATGAGTGCCAAACAGTTAGAAATTAAAGTTGCCCAAGGCGCAAAACCAGGTGAAGGCGGACAATTACCAGGCAAAAAAGTCAGTCCTTATATTGCCATGTTACGTCGTTCCAAACCTGGAGTAGATTTAATTTCGCCTCCACCCCATCACGATATTTATTCGATCGAAGATTTGGCGCAATTAATTTATGACCTGCATCAAATCAATCCCGCCGCACAAGTTTCAGTAAAACTAGTAGCCGAAATTGGCATCGGGACGATCGCGGCGGGAGTTGCCAAAGCCAACGCCGATATCATCCAAATTTCTGGACACGACGGCGGTACGGGTGCATCTCCTTTAAGTTCGATCAAACATGCAGGTGCGCCTTGGGAATTGGGCTTAACCGAAGTTCACCGCGTATTATTAGAAAATAGTTTGCGCGATCGCGTCCTTCTTCGCGCCGATGGTGGCTTAAAAACTGGTTGGGACATTATTATGGCAGCCTTAATGGGTGCAGAAGAATTCGGCTTCGGTTCGATCGCGATGATTGCAGAAGGTTGCATCATGGCGAGAGTTTGCCATACCAATAACTGTCCCGTCGGTGTTGCTACCCAACAGGAAAGATTGCGTCAGCGTTTCCCAGGCATTCCCGAACACGTAGTTAATTTCTTCTATTTTATCGCCCAAGAAGTGCGATCGCTGTTGGCGAGATTGGGCTATCGCAGTCTCGAAGATATTATCGGTCGTGCCGATTTACTCAAATTCAGAGAAGATGCTACATTAACCAAAACCCAAGATCTAACTCTCGATTGCTTATTAAACTTACCAGATGTTAAAAGCGATCGCAGTTGGTTGAAACACGAAGAAGTTCATGGCAACGGCACGGTTTTAGACGATGAAATTTTAGCAGATCCCGCGATCGCAGCCGCAATTCAAAACCAAGGTGCAGCCAGCAAAGAAATTAACATTGTCAACATCGATCGCTCGGTTGGCGCGAGAATTTCTGGTCGTATCGCCCAAAAATACGGAAATGATGGTTTTGAAGGTGCGATCGAACTCAACTTTAAAGGTGCGGCGGGACAGAGTTTCGGTGCGTTTAACATTTCTGGAATGAAATTAAACCTCCGAGGTGAAGCTAACGATTATGTTGGCAAAGGAATGTATGGCGGTCAAATTGCGATCGCACCTCCCGAAACAATTACTTTCGATCCAGCCGAAAACGTCATCATCGGCAACACCTGTCTTTATGGTGCGACTGGTGGCGCTTTATATGCCAATGGACGTGCTGGCGAACGTTTTGCCGTTCGTAATTCTAAAGCACAAGCAGTAATTGAAGGTGCTGGCGATCACTGTTGTGAATATATGACAGGTGGTGTCGTCGTCGTGTTGGGTAAAGTAGGGCGTAACGTTGGTGCTGGTATGACAGGCGGTTTAGCATACTTCCTCGACGAAGATGATTCTTTCCCTGCCAAAATTAACCCTGAAATCGTCAAACTTCAGCGCCCTGCAACTAGTGCCGGAGAAAAACAACTAAAAGATCTAATTTCTGCTCATCTAGAACAAACTGGCAGCCCAAAAGCGCGCATGATTCTAGAACAATGGGAATTATACCTCAGTAAGTTCTGGCAAGTCGTACCACCTTCCGAGGCAAATACTCCCGAAACAAATGCTGAAGCGATCGAATCGGAGTCAAAAACACTGACTTCTGTGCAGTAGCGGATAGCGATCGGTGATTAGTTTAGTTGGCAACTAAGAATATTCTTGGTTGCCTTTTTTGTGTTCATATTCCTTATTCGTAGTGGATTAGCGGTAGCGTAATCCACCAATTAACCGATCGATTTAAAGCGATCGCACCACATTTCAAACAAAAAAATACGATCGCCTTCCTCAAAAATTTTTCAGGAAAAGAACAGAAAATCTAAATTTTTTGAAAAAGCGATATTTTTATCTTAGCCATTGAAATAACCAAAAATCTTTAAGATTAGACATTAAATATTTTAATGCTAGTTCTAGATCGATATCTAAATCGCGATTATGAATATCCAAAATTAATTGATTTACTAATTCAAAATTTAGTCTATCTTTTTGTTCCATCGAATAGAAAAAACAATTTGAGTAAGAGCAAAATTTATCTAAATTTTCTTTGCCAACTGTTTTAGGACTTGGTGCTTTTCTACGATAATCTCGCAATAAATAAAATTTTCTATTTTTATAGTTAACAGCAATCTCATTAAGGTTCTTAATTCTAGCCGTAAAACTATTTACTTCTAAATTAAGAAAGCAAATTACAAGTGTTGATTTATTTTGTTGTTCGATAACTATATTTTCTGGAAAAACTTTATGCTTTAAATTAATTTGATAAAAATTATAATTAAAAATTGAGTGATAAGCATTAATAATTTCCTTGAGTTTTCCTATTTCGTCGGAATCATTAATGACTCGAAATTTATTATAATTCTGTTTTATATCATTTTTCTTTTCGACTAAATATTCTTCTAATTCTTCTATTTCAAAGGTAGTATTATTGTTAGGCTTGACTGTCGTAGTAGTTTTTTTGGCACTAACAGCAGAACCAGGAAAAATATCAACACCAAGTTTTGCTGCTCTTTCACACCAGTAGCATTTGCTAGAGTGCTTGCTATGGTGATGATTATCTATTTTTTGACAAGGTTCTAAATCCTTAACTGCATTCTGTAAGGTGTAATGCCATTCTTTTGCAGTGGGGCGTAAACGAGGATCGGAATGTCCGTCATTAAAACACCTAAAGAACAATAGCTGAAGTTCTTCATGTATGATACTTAAAGGAATCGTATTGTTACTTGGACTGAACGACTTAGCTTTTCCGTATAGCCATAGACCTTTGCGAATCCGTTCGGTTTGCTCTGGAGGATCTCCCAAACCTGTCCATGTTCCTTCTGAAAAAGGATGAGTGCCAAACAAAAGTTGGTAGATCGACACTCCTAAGCCAAAACGATCGTGATATTCTGTTCGATCGATAGTTGAAAAATCTTTTCCTAGCAATTCAGCAGGAGTAAAACCTTCCGAACCAACATTACATCGATACAATTTGTTTGTCTGAGGGTCGTGTACTTGAAAAGAATCGGTATCAAGTACTGCTACCAAAGCGCGATCGTTGACCAAGATATTTTGCATCTTCATATCACCCACAACATAGCCTTTGTTGTGAATTGCTTCAACGATCCAGGCAACATTAAGCGCGGTGATATGGAGATAATACCAGTTAAATCCAGGGGCTGTTTTTTGGCGTAAACCAGGATGATAGACATGGGTAAGTTCTTTACTATTGCTGATAGCTGGCATTAAAAAACCGACATAGCTACCACTGCCATTTTTCAGTAAATCCTCAATCCATGCTATCGAAATATGACCGTGACTTCGCATTGGATCTTCTGGAGGGTTAGCCAGCATAACCTTTAGCTTATCGATTCGCTCTGGAGTTGGACTATGATAAATTTTAGCTAGATAGCCATTTAAATTAGTTTCCCAAACCTCCCCTTCGCCACTATTGGCGAGACGCTTGGTAAGCAAAACAGGCTGATTATTCCGAACACGAGTGAGAAGGTGTATCATAAAGACACAAAAGTAGGGTTTTATCGTCGTCTGTACGGGAATTAAGAGCTTCCGAGTTGAGAAAATTTTCTAAATCTTTGTTATCTGTTTCTAGATTATTGTTTTCTTGTAAATACTCTTCTAATGGTTTAAAAAAAGGAGTGAACGCCGTCCAGTCATTCATTTGAATTGCTACTCTTTCCAGCCCATCAGTTGAGGCACAAATAAAATTAGGACGACCTTCTTGTACTTTGACTCGCATTGCTTCTAAGGCATTGCTTGAGGTTACGAAAGTTGTTTCGTTGATATACTCTCCTTTGTCTGGAGGAAACAACACTTCAAAATTTTTCTTGTCTCGATCGCGCACGACAATAAACCCATCACCAATCTGCATGGCTGCCAACCGATCTGGAGTGGCTACAACTACCAAAAGTGTACAAGCTAAGTCCTCAAAAGAATAATTTTCGTTTTTTGCTTTTTCTTCCAAAGCAGTTTTTACTTTTGTAGTAACATCGACAAAGATTTTTTTATCTATATGTATCTGAAAATTCCTTTTAACTTTCAAAGCTTTTCGATCGACGTTTCTGTGAGACTTACGTTTTTTTCGTCTTTGACGCTTAGATGTTTTGGATACAACAGAGACAAAAGAGCTTTGCTTCTCTAATATTTGCAATAGGTTTTCAGAAAGATACTCAATTGCAGTATCGACTGCAATCTTAGCGCCAAGATCGGAATGCTTAGCACTGCCAGCCCCATCTGCAACTGCACCGACAAATGAATCTTTAACAACTTTATAGTAGCCATAGTCTTGACAAGGCATCTCTTGTTTTTTATGGCTCGTACCTATGGCACAATGAGCTATTGCTTTCCAGTTCATAATTTTTTCTCCTCAATCTAGGATGAAACTTGACCCCATCCCACAGAAGGTAAAGAAATCATCGTTCCTGCTCCTACTTGACTGGCAGAAACTTGCTTAACTGAAGTTGACAGCCACTGGAACATATCTTTGAAATTCAACCCATTTAGCTTGAGAGGCGGACGTTCGTATGTTATTTGTTTAAGTGTGTCAAAATTCGCACCTTCTACTCCCACTGCAAAAAAAGAAAGTCTGCGATGTGTTTCCGCCTCTCTAACTTTTATGGCTGCATTTTGCCAATAATCGGTAGGCTCTCCATCCGTAATCAGAAACACCCAAGGACGATAATATTGAATTCCATTATTTTTGTAAGTTTCCTTTCGTTGTTCTAACAAATTTAAAGCATACTCAATTGCTTCACCCATAGGGGTTACATCATCAGCTTTTAATTCTGGTGGTGTAAATTCATCAATAGTTACAAAATCTTGAGCTAGTTGTACTCGATCGAAACCAAAAGTGACTATCGCTATTTCTACCCGTAGTGATGCTATTGCATCTTGTTCTACTTCGCCCTTAAATAACTTTATTCCTTCATTAAGAAGCTCGATTCGCTTTCCTGCCATCGAACCAGAAGTATCGCACAGCAAAATTACTGGGCAACGTGGTTCGGGATTATTAACAAATTGAACTGCATCTAAAGACATTGAATCTTCTCCATAAAATAAATAATTAAACTATTAAATTCAAAATTTTAATTAAGACTTAAAATCAAGCTCGATCGAGCCTCTATACTTTAAAATTCCCAAATAAAATCTAAAATCCAACAATTTACTTACCAAAAAGATTACTGCACTCTATTTTTAGTAAATAAAGATAATTAAAACCTTTAAAACAAAGATAGCCAAGGATTAAAATCACAATTTTATTGATACTTGCATCTTCTATTTAAGTATCTAAGAGATTCTTCAGTTCCTTCACTACGTTCGGGACTTCCGAAATGACGATTAATTAACCGAACTCGATCTTATCTATCTCTTAAGGGCATACCTTGAACTTTATGACGATAATAATCATTGGCACGATTGATTACAGCGCGAATTGAATTTCGGTTTAAAATATCTTCGATTTCATCTCGATCGCAAAATTTTTCCCAATCAAAATTTTGTTCTTTAGCTTTAGCATTAAGAATATGTCTAAGTTGTTCCTCACTAGGTTTGTTAATTTCAATTAGATTTTGAGAAACACGATCGACTGTCGAATTGTCCCAAACTTGTTGAAAATGAATCCAGCGATCGGGAAATAAATTAAGAATAATTAGGCTATTAGGTACGTGAGTATAAATTTCTCTAAGCACTGCACCAAAACTTTTGAGGATTTCTTGATTGTGGTCTAATCCCAGTGCTTCTAATTGGTCGAAAACAATAATTAAAGGTTCATCCAACAAAGATAATCTACTAAATACAGATATAGCTTGCAAAGAAAATTCTTCTCGATCGATTTCTCCTTGCCAATTATCTAGATTAATTTTTTTTATTTCTTCTTCATCTAATTCCTCTGCGGCTAACCATCTTCCTACTAATTCTTGTTTTTCTCGATCGTCAGTGTAAATGCAAAAATTAATAATTCCTTTGATGATTTTAGGAGCATAGCCTACTAATAAGTTATTATTCTTAAACCATTGAAGTAAAAATTTTTCGATTTTTTGCCAAAGAGCTAGTTTTTGTTCATCTCCTTGCTTACTTATTTTGTCATATAAAGCTAAAGGATTTTCGAGAAGAGATTCAATCAGATTTTTCTGGTTATTATCTAAATTTTGACGATTATTTTCAAGTAATCTAAAAAAACTTCGAGCTAAAAAATATTGTAATTGAGTGTATTCAGTTTCAAGTACTTTTTGGGCAAAAGATTCTAAAATGCGACAATAAGTATGATAAGTAACTGTTTGATGATGATTTGGCTGACGAATATAAAAAAGTCGATTAACTTTTAAAACGTCTTGTGCTAAACGCATCATTAAATGAGTTTTTCCGCTACCTGGTTCGCCAATAATTACTATTCCTTTACTTTGATGTTCGTTGTCAAATTTAATTTCCTCAACAATAGATTTAAGCAACTCAAATTCTTTTTGGAAAATCTCCAAAACATCTGGATGTTTCTGAAATGGTGTATCGACACGATTACTAGCGAAAGGGTTTGCCATTATATTTTTTTCCGTGTATTCGGTTACTTTTGTGGGCATTTGAGCATCTCCGTACAATAAACTGTGGCTCAATTCCGATTTAAGACTCGATCGACTTACTGAACTTAAAATGCCCAATCAAAGGAGCGAATTTTACATTTCGATCGCATTTTACTGTTGCGTTAACGGAAAAATTTTTTCAAAACAGTAAGTAGAATGGTGCTTAAAATATCCGATCGGTTGCGGTGCATCTGGACATAAGATTCTCGATCGCGATCGAATTAGAGTCACTATTCCAAAGTAAATTAGTTAGATTTTTTATGAGTTTTCGTAAACCTATTACTACATTTGGTGGATTAATTTTGTGGAACAATATTCAACAGAATACTTATTTCATTATTCAAGAGCATAAAATCGGTTTTCCAGCTTGGCCTTACAGATATAGAATCCTGATGCGGGAAAATAGAATGGAAATTGCAAGCTCAAACGATCTAGCTGAAATCGAAATGGATTGGAGATATTTAGAAGATTTTGCAGTACCGCAATTAAATGAAAAAATTGATGTGTATGGCGAAATTAAAAAACTAGATCCTCTTAATTTAGTAATTGATATTATTAAAAAGTTTATTTAGTTTCAATTGGCAGTTAATTTTTTAGGACGACCACCTTTTTTTCCATTCTCTCTTGATGCTGCTTTTTTAGATTCCGATTTTGAACTACCTCCTTTAGCAGCCATTTCCCTCATCCACTGAGACGATCCAAATATCCCCAACAACAAACCCTGAATACTTAAATCTATATCTGCTTCATCCCATCGTAATCCTTTACCACCTGGTGTTAATTCGACAGAAGCTAAAACTTTTGTTGGCAATGTAGCGATCGCTTCTACTGAATCTGTCAAAAAGGAAAATATGGTCTTGTTGCTAAAATGGATAGTAATTCGGTTGTCATTTTCATCAAAACATACTTTTTCTGCTCTTGGTTCTACTGCGTCTATTTCTGCTTGACGAGCGATCGCTGCATCAATTTGAGCCTCTATTTGCTGTTGTGTTAGTTGTGTCATTGCTTTTACCTAGAACAGCAGAATGCCCCCACCAGAACGGTACTCCGTTTGGTGGTGGATCGAGATGCGAGTGAGACGACGATTGCCTGCTTAGACTTGCCCGACAATCGGCAGATCTCGTTATGAGGGCAGGCATGAGGAGACGAACAAATTGATTGTCTTATTGTATTTTATCTG
>JBOFLQ010000077.1:0-2053 GCA_051657945.1 Xenococcaceae cyanobacterium
CCGTCTACTAATCCATAGGCAGTCACCACGACGATGCCATTTTCCTTTTTGCCCACATTCCCAATGTATTGCCGTTTGACATAATCGGTACTTTTCCCTTTCTTACAATCTCCGGTTTCATCAATCAACAAAATCATCGTTCTTCCATGCAGTACTTTGAGGATTAACTCCAAACGTTTTTGTCGCAACTGTTGGACTTTCCAAGGAGATTCGGTGAGAAAGTGATGCAAGTTTTGATGATTGTCTAGTCCAACAGCTTTAGCAATGGCTGGTAGTGATTTGCGTTTAATCTCGCTAATCATTCCTAAATGCAGCAACTTGAATGCTTCAAAGCTCCGCACTTCCGAAAATAGCGGCTCAAATATTTGACAATATTCATCGACAAATCGAATCGTAGGTTGAGCAGATCTTGCGGCTGACATATTCACTTTAAAACAGCAGTATCTAGTTCTATTCTAAATACTCTCTGCTTAGAGTGATAAAACAGGGATACAGAAGAAGGACAAAAAGTTGGCACGGTGACTGACGCACTACTCGATAATGAAGGTCGATTTCGTTATCTAGTCATTGATTATCGTTTTGATGCGACAGGAAAGCAAATATTAATTCCAATTGGACTGGCTCGAATTGATTATAACCGACGACGAATTTACATCAACGATCTGAGTTACGCTCAAGTGGCACGACTGCCAGAATATAGCGATCGCCATGCCGTTGACTATGACTACGAAGAACGAGTACGCAATGTTTATCGTGCAACTAACGAACAGGTTGTCGGCTCCGAGCGCGAGACGTACAACTATCAACAAGATGCATCTTTATATAATTTAAACGAGCCAAATCACCTGACTTTTAAACTTTATGAGGAAAGACTAATAGCTAATAAGAAGCGCGTTAAAGCTGGAGAAGTTGCGATCGGCAAACTTGTTGAAACAAAAATAGAACGGGTAGAAATGCCAATTACTAAAGAGCGATTGGTCATTGAGAGATTGCCCGCCTCAGATACCAATATAGTTGCTTCCGACGTACCTATGTTTGCTGAGGGAGAAGTTGCGTGGGTAGAACTGCACGCAGAAACGCCAGAAATTTATAAAGAAGCTTTTGTCAGAGAAGAAGTCAAAGTTAAAAAAGTCATAGAACAAGATATTGTAGAAGCAACAGAAACAGTGCGCCATCAAGAATTAGATGTGACAGTTAAAGGTCAGTTAGACGTAGATGCAGTTAATCGGATGCGCGATCGCGATTAATCTGCTCTTACCCTTACTAGTTGCCAATTTATTATCAGGTGGGCGTTGCCCACCCTACTAAATCAAAATATATATAAGTAATGCCGAACAATCTATCCATAGAAGTATGGTCTTTAAACAATCTCCTTCAATAGGAAGAGGAAATGTTATGAGTATAGCTTTACTTTGAGTAGCATAAAAAACATATAAATCGCCTCCATGTGTAGATTTGCCGCTCTTTCTTGTCTATGAAAAAATTAAAGAAAACGAAACAATACTTATCTGATTGCAGACTGCCCGTATAAATAACTCATTCCCAGGATGAAACTGAATATTTCATTTGGGAGATGATGAGATGAAAAATTGTTTTCTAGGATAGAAGAAATTGAAGCGGGAGAAAACAAATTATGGCTTTGCATAAAATCTCAGATTTCGATCCTGATTATCGCAGCAGCTTTGACGATCGCGATATAAAAGGTTACTCTGTATATTCAGAAAATGATGAAAAGATCGGCACAGTTGGCGACATTTTAGTAGATGAAGAAGGGCGCTTCCGCTATTTTATAGTAGATCTAGGTTTTTGGATTTTTGGCAAAAAAGTTCTGTTGCCAATGGGTCGCGCCAGAATTGATTACAATGCAGACCGTATATATGCAACTGGTTTGACTCGCGAACAAGCAGAAAATTTACCAGAGTATAACGAACAGGATTTAGTCGATTACGATTACGAAGAGAGAGTCAGAGGAGTATATCGTACCCCAAATTATGGTACAGCAAGTACGATGGGTACAATGGGTACGATGGGTACGATGGGTTCAACCGCAGCT
>JBOFLQ010000078.1:0-2339 GCA_051657945.1 Xenococcaceae cyanobacterium
TGTATACCAACCTAAAAACTTAAAGAAGTTCACCAATCAAAGCAACCAGGTGAACTTCATGAAAAAAAATATTTCTAAAAAATATAGTAGCACATATACCGCGTCTGAACATACATTCAGATATCAGAATCAATTATTAGGGCGATCGCCACAACAGCTAGAGCTATTCTCCACAATAAAACTACCGCCGCCATACCCGCTTCAAATAGTAGCCATTTCTTACCCCGACAGAATTAAACCAGAAATTTTGTGTCGGCTGGTTCATGTTGCATCTGGGTTAAGCGTTCCAGGGGCGTTTACTACTGATGAAGCCAGCAATATTTTAGAAACCACTCGTTATTGGGATTGGACGCTGGATGAGGAGAGGCGACCGCGATGTTTTGAACTCCTGCGATCGCTCATAGTGCGAATCTGCTCGACTCCTTTAAAAGGAGGTTCGCGCCGATGAGTATTTGTATCGATCGCCCGAACTACATTTCTCAAGCACACTGGCAAGAATGGCTTAATAGCCGTGTCGATACCGATTTAATCGCCAACAATATTAAGTCTTTATCGGATACCACTCCGTATGAATATCTCTGGTATGCGCTAGAAAAAGCAGCCAGACGCAACGATGGACGGGTGCGGAACACTTGGATAAATCGTTATAAGCATACAGAATATGGCGGCTGGTGGTGTAATGGGGTCGATGTTCTTACTGGTGCTGATTCTGAATGGGGTCAATTTAAGCCCGATCGACCTCGTTGTAACAGTGACGGAGATATTCTTAAGTACGAATCCCCGCCAAAAACCTATACGGGAATATATGCCCTAAAAGTAAACTTTTTTCAAAGCTGGAATATTGTAAGGAGGCTCGATGACAAAGCAAAAGATGCCTGGATTCAAAGGTTTTGGCAAGCCATCGCTCGATTCGCAAGCGAAGCTGATAAGAGAGCAATTGGAGTACGCCTAGCGACAAACACAGCACAACAAGATGAACCCAACGGCAAAAGATGCCTTCAATTCGCTTGTAGCATTCGGGAATACAGAGAAATTGACAGAGTACTTCGGGCAATACGGGATATCAGCGCAGATCGCGATCTGGAGTTTAGCAGCGCTGATAGAAGAAGAATTACGAGATTTGGCAAATTAATTGACACTGAATTTTGGCAATGGGTTACCGACAGCAACGCTCCTATAACCATCACAGAAGGGGCTAAAAAGGCGGGATGTTTGCTGACTTTGGGAGTAAGTGCGATCGCGCTCCCTGGAATTTTCAATGGCTACCGTACTGATAAAAACAGTCTGGGGAAAAGCATAAAAGGATCGGAAAGGTTAATACCACAGCTTGAGGTTTTTACTAAAAAGAAACGAGAAATTAGTTTTTGTTTCGATCGCGATCTAAAACCAAAAACAGTACACAACCTTAAAATAGCCATCAGCAGAACGGGGAAACTGCTAGAAGCAAAAGGGTGTGAGGTTAACATCATTAGTTGGCATCATGACTCAAAAGGAGTAGACGATCTAGTCTACGATCGCGGCGAGGATGCTTTTTGGGAGGCATACAACAATCGCCAACCATTGTCTAAGTTGTTCCCCTACGTTGCCAAAGAATTAGATTTATCCCCTTATGTCTCGCTCAATATCACCAGTAAATACCTTACCGACCTTGATGAAAACGGATGTCCTCACCCTATAAAAGAGTTAAACATTCCAAAGGACGCACAACTAATAGCGCTCAAAGCTCATAAAGGAGCGGGTAAAACAGAACTGTTCGCCTGGATGGCAGGCAAGGCGATCGAGGAAAGAAGGCGGGTGATTCTAATTTGCCATCGGGAGCAATTAGCCAGAAGCCTAGCGAGAAGGTTGGGACTAGATTATCGCACGGATGTTAGGTACAGCATTACAAAAGGTTTTAACGGTTTTACTTTATGTATTGACTCTTTGCATCCAAAAGCGAACCCGCCATTTAATGAAAACGATTGGACTAATGCTTTGGTGCTGATCGATGAGGTCGAGCAAACTTATTGGCATCTATTGAACTCAAATACTTGTATTACAAACCGTTGCCAAATTATCAGCTCATTACAAAGATTACTGCAAAAAGTAATCGCTACTGGCGGATCTGTGGCGATCGCTGACGCGGATCTCACTCCGATCGCTCTTAAATACACCCAAGATTTAATCGGAAGCGATATAAACACGTTTGTAGTAAATAACGACTACAAGCCAGAACAAAAACGAGAATTACATATTTACAAGGGCAAGACTCCCAAGGGATTAGTCGCTATGGCGATGGCATTGGTAAAACAAGGAGTAAAAAT
This sequence comes from Xenococcaceae cyanobacterium, assembly GCA_051657945.1. Classification (GTDB taxonomy): domain Bacteria; phylum Cyanobacteriota; class Cyanobacteriia; order Cyanobacteriales; family Xenococcaceae; genus CAZJTL01. Next base: position 2,304 of record JBOFLQ010000078.1, read on the forward strand.
TATTCTCCACACTGGAGGAAAAGAAGATCGATCGCG
>JBOFLQ010000079.1:0-8933 GCA_051657945.1 Xenococcaceae cyanobacterium
GCTGGTTCGACTATTTTATTGACAAAATCGATCGCCTCGATAAAGTTTTTGAAAGTAAAAGTGCGAACAATAGATTTGTCTTGGCGCGTCCAATCTGGAAGATTATTCATTTGTGAGGAAATTGCTGTTTCGCTCAATATTATTTGCTTGGCGCTAACTCGATCGAGAATGAATAAAGAACTCGCAATTGCTATGGCGATCGCAAAAACCGTAACTTGAGATAATTTTGCTACTTTTCCTAACTTATTAAACTTCATTTATTTATTTTCTATTATTTACTCCTGTACGGGCGGGTTTTATCGATCGTTTTTTGGTTAAAACCGATAACTTATGGATTAAACCCGCCCCTACTGCCTCTTCCTATTTTTTCATTTTCTCATTCTTTTCGATTTAATAAACAATGGTAAGATTATCCCCAGACAAAACCCAAAAATTAAGCCAAAAAAATGACTAAAAAAGCTAATTCGTGGCAGCAAAAAATCGGTAATAAATTGAAAAATAATGATTAAGATAATGGCGATCGAACGATTAGCAGCTCTTCTTGTTTTCTCTAGCCACCACCTTCTTAAAAAAATTGCGAGAGTTGTCCCAACCAATCCCATAATTGCTGCTGAAGCACCAACTAAAATTACATTTTCTTGTTGAAATAAAGTTAGGATTGAAAAAGCAAACATCGAACCAATACCGCTTAATAAATAAATAAATAAAAACGGTATTCTACCCAGATTAAACTCTACCAAAGGCCCAATTACATAAAGTGAAAGCATGTTGGATAGAAAATGAATCCATCCGTAGTGAAGAAAGTTAGCACTCACCAGTCGCCACCACTGTCCCGCAAAAACGTCTTGAGGAATTAAAGCTCCCAGACTGTATAAAATTTGTAAATTAGTACTACCGCCTAAATATATTTCTATTAGAAAAAAAATAAAGTTAATAATAATCAATAGATGCGTAACATATGCTTTTCTGGTTGGCAGTTTGAGCATTTAGGTAGAAATTGGGTTTAATATTAATCGACCGAAAAAATTATGAAAAAAAAGTGCGATTGCGAAGTGTCTCATAAGGAGAATCGCCGCACTATCATTTTTAAAAAAGTACAATTTGTCTTGAGATATTTCCAGAGTCAGCTTATTTGTGTTTTCCACCATTCTCTGTCGATCTGTTCTCCAATTGTTGTTTGAGAACTTCCAGAGTTGCCCACCGCATGTCAAGATTAGATTCGCTTTTTGTTGTCTTTTGTTCGACACCTTGGCAATCCGTACCACAAATTTGACGGATTGGCATAGTTAGAGACAGGTGTTCGTACAACCAAGATTCAGGTTCGAAGTAGCCATCGGGGGGCAAATTTTCCGATAAATCTTCTACTTCTATTTCTCGTTCTTTAGGAAGACTGGCTGAGTCTGATTCCTCTTCCAACCAAATCATTTCCGAAGTATTGAGAGAAAGTTTGTGATTGTATTGCTTGAGGCAGCGATCGCACGTCAGAGTGACGATCGCTTCAGCTTTTGCCGAAACTTCTAAATAAGTGCCGCAGTGCTTAATTTCTATCCATCCTCGGACAGGGGTTAATGTACTCAAACCAGTAATAAAATCTGCAACTTCAATTTCCTGCTTCTTCTGCGGCGTTTTGAGCAGTTGCGGAATAAAAATTGCTCTCATAATTTAGTTTAAAGTTATCGGATGTTTCTAAAGTTTGTATTATAGCTGTTATGTAGTAAAGACTCTAGTTGTGATTTTCGCGACTAAGAGTTTGATTTAATCTAATTTTTGTCTTAGACTCAGGTAAATTTCAATTCTTGAACTTTGGCTTAAATTTATGATTATTAAGCCAAATTTTTGCTCGATTTGTAATTATTCAAGACGTTTTATACTGTAAATTTAAGCTACTTTCTAGTCAGTGCTATTAAAATTTTATCGATCTAATAAATTTTAGTATAGCGATTGAAAAAAAATATTCCAATAGACTAATACCAATTTCAGAAATTTTTGCTAAATATTCTTTTTGAGATAGGGTAACCACAAGGGCTATCTCTACAAAAACTTTAATATTTTTTGCAAGTAAATAATAAAAAATATTCGACTAAGTGAATTACTCAAATAACTTCTAGAAAAATTTACAGCGATCGCGTTATTTTTCAAAGTTGCTAGTTGCTTCACAAATTACTTATTAAGCAATAAAAATAGAACTTTATAAACTTGGCGTTATCGTTTCGGCTCGATCGGGGAAAACTACAAGACAGGTAGATATGATGAGGCTGTTTCATGAAACCTATTCGATGTAGAGGTCAACTGTTAACATGGAAGGATGACAGAGGTTTTGGTTTTATCAAACCAGATGATGGAAGCAAAAAAATTTTTCTACATATCAGTGCGTTTAAGGAAGGCGATCGTCGCCCTAAAATTGGAGATACAATTTTCTACGAAATAACAATCGAATCAGATGGAAAAATTCGTGCCTCCAATGCTTCAATCGAAGGGGTTAAACTGCAAACTTTACCGACAAAGCAGAAACATAAAAAACGCGGATTATTTGAAACGGTTTTTGGGATTGGAACTGTAGCTGGAATCGCACTTTTTACGATTAAATTTAGTCCTAGTTCTTCTACTTCTCTAAGTAAATCTAATCTAAATTCTCCAATTACATCGATCGCCAAACCAGGCTGTATTATCAAAGGAAATATCTCGATCGCTACAGAAGATAAGTTTTATCATATTCCAGGCATGGAAGACTATGAATCGACAATCATCGATCCAGCAAAAGGAGAAAGATGGTTTTGTACGGAATCAGAAGCGATCGCAAATGGTTGGCATAAAGCACCAAGATAGCGTCAGCAGAGAATATTGTTATCTGTTAAACAACTGTTAGCTTTTGGGGAGTGGCGATCGGTTTAGGTAAAGATTTTCCTTTCTCTTGAAACCATTCAACTAAAGATTCGATTACTTCCTGTCCGTGTTTTGCAGCTTCCTCGTATGTTTTTCCGTGAGTGTGATATTGCTGCCAAGGAAATTCAGGTAAGTGTACTAAATAGCAATTATCTTCATCCGACCATTGGATAACCATACTGTATTTGTATGTCATTCTTCATCCTCCAACTTTTTTAGTTTCTTGATAACTTTATTGACTTGTTTCTCAAGATATTTTGGCGCATCATCTCCATCTTTTCCAGCGATCGTAACTGGTTATTCAGGCATTAGCGGATGAGTCCAAAAAGTATGACTGCCTTTAGCAGGGCGATAATTAAATCCCGCTTTCAATAAAATTGCTTTTAATTCTCTAATTTTTTTGGGCATCTGCCCTCTCGATCGATTACTTTTCTTATTTTTACTTATTTTTATCGATCGCCAAACCAGAATGCTTTATACAAAAAAAATATCTCGATCGCTACAGCATATAAGCTTTATCATCTTCGATTCCTGAAGAACTATAAATTTCAGTAGCGATCGTTAGGAACATCGGCTACATTAATTCCGCAAAGTTCGCAGACCGTCTTTAAAGATACTTGAAAAGTACGGGCGATCGCTACAGCATTTTCCAAATTTGGTTTAGCTTTTCCATTTTCCCAATCGCTAAGTCGTCGTTCGGAAACTCCAATCAATTTCCTCAACTCAAATTGAGTTAAATTAGCTTTTTCTCTTAATAACTTCAAGGAAATCTCTTTTTGAGAGTTGTGTTGTATGTTCATTTAGTAGATAAAATATTCTTGAAGAAAACGTCTTGACAAAACTTGCCGATCGGACGTAAACTTCTAACAAAGCAATAAATATACTTTAAATCTATCTGATAGCAATGCAAATGACTAGCCAATTCCAGCCAGGGGATAGGGTTTATTTGTACGGCGACTTTACCGATATAGGTATTTTAGTTCGTCCCATAGAGCAAACTTATCCTCTCAGATGGACGATACAATCAGACAAAGGAAGCTATGAAGCGGTCAGTGTTTCTAATTTTTCCTTAGTAACATCTTCAGAAGAAATTCCAAAAAGCGACGAGCGATCTAAGACTATTATTGAACAATTACAAAAAGAAATAATCGCCCTCAAAGAAGAAAACCAAAGACTTAAAGAAGAACTACTGCAAGCCAAACAAACCATTCGTCGTGCAAAAGATAGTTCTTCTGTTATACGTCCTAGCCTCAAACGAGTCCTACAACTAGCTCATAATGCCTGTATGGATGTTAAACGTATCGTTGGAGGATGGATTCTTTTTATGGGAAATAAAGCCCGTAAATTTCGCACTCTTACTGATATTTGGGACATACTCTGTCAAGATAATTGGTATCTAGACGATATCTTTCCGTTAGATAAATTAATTTCCATCGATCGAAGTTATTCAACTCGTCCAAACCCAAAATATACTCTTGGCGATCGAACTATAAATACTCAATATTCAAATTCTCATCGTTATTCGCAGCAAGATATTTACGATCTAGTCTGGGGAAGTTCTTAAAAGTCTGTTTTCGATCCTTCGATCGCTATGAAGTGACATACTCCCATCGGCTTCACTTCGTGATAGCCGTGGGCTTCTCAAAGACAAAAATCTTTAAGCGTTTTATAGTGAGACGATGCCCAACCCCACTTTCTTTAATAGCAATGCACTATTTTCATCTCGGTCGATAGATTCATTACATCTATTACAATCATGCCATCTATCTGATAGTGACTTTGGGACTTTGTTTAAACAATTCCAACAATGTTGACTACTATTTCTTGCTGGAACTTTAACCACTTTACTACCAACTTTTTGACATTGATGTTGAAGTATTTCTACAAATTGAGCAATAGCACAGTCAGAAAAACTTTTATTTAAACCTGCTTTTCTTGCCTGACCATTCTCAAGATATTTATCACCAATTTTTTTAGGTTTGTTTTTCCTTTTCAAATTAGCTATTTTTAAATCTTCGACAAAAACCACAGGAGCGCGATTCGCAAGTTTTTTTGCCTCTTCATAGTGCCATTGCTTTCTCTGTCTAGAAATCTTTAGATGTAAATTAGCTATAGATTTTCGTATAAGTTTTTTCGCCTTCTTGCTCCGTCCACACGGCGAGGTTTCCTCGCCGTGGGCGGTGCGCTTTTTACTACGAGAATCATCGGTTAACTTACGTTGTAATTTAGCTAACTTATCTTCAGACTTTCTGAAATGTTTTTGCGGAAATACTTTATTTCTTGTTGAATCTGTATATAGTTTTTCTAAGCCTAAATCTATAGCCAGAGAATTATCTTCTGTTGGAGAAATGTCGGGATCGAATTCTGGAATAGTTTTGTCTTCAACAATTAAAGTTAAATAGTATCCGTCTGCTTTCTTGGTAACTGAAGCAGTTTTAATTTTAAAACTATCTTGAATTTTTCTATGACAAACAAATTTAATTAACCCCAGTTTAGGCAATTTAATTTTGTTGCCAACAACCCATTCATCTTTAGCTTGAGTATAAGTAAAAGTTTTGTATCTATTTTTAGATTTAAATCGTGGTTTCCCGCTTCTTTTCTTTTTAAAATCTCCTTTAATATATCGCATCATAGCCTTGTCAACTCTTTTAACTGCATCCTGCAAAACTTGGCTATAGATATCTTTATACCAAGGTCTGTTTTCTTTCAAGCTTGGTAAAGTTGCACTTTGTGAGTGATAAGTAGGGTTGTTTCTTAATACTTGACTTCCAATAGAACAAGCAATTTGGCAGAACTCTCCTTGTGGAACTACACAATCTGAACGATTGTAGTTCCACCAGTTAAATCTATCTGCAAGCAAATAATTATATTGATAACGAAGCATCTCTAACCATCGCTCAATTTCTTGTCGTTGATTAGAGTTTGGCAACATTTTATACTGATACGCTTGCTTCACAACAGTTAAAAGACATACACTAAAATTAGTGTATCACAATTTTTAAAACAGTGTCAAAAAATCATGACGATTTAATTGCAAGTGCTAGAAGCGTTTCGTCTTTAAAAGCTCATTTAGTGTTAGTAACCAAATACAGAAGACCTTTATTTAACTCTAAAATGTTATTAGCTCTTGAAAATATAGTTAAAGATTTACTCTCGAAATGGAATTGTAAATGTATAGAATTTAATGGCGAGGAAAATCATATCCATTTAATTTTTCAATACACCCCACAGATTCAACTAAGCAAATTAGTTAATAACTTAAAAACTGTTAGTAGTAGATATTTAAAGAAAGATTTTCCAGATAGATTCACTCAATTCTATTGGAAAGATGCCTTGTGGTCTAGCAGCTATTTTATTTCTTCTTGTGGAGGAGTTACAGTCGATGTCCTGAAAAAATACGTGCAAGAACAAGATCGTCCTGCTTAAGTTATGGGTTCGCTATCATCCCATCGCCTCCCTAACGGGTAGACGTGGGTCTTCCCGCTCACAAAAGATAAATTTATTTTGTGTGTGTGTTAGGTTTCCTACTTCAACATTTATCTTCTACATCCCGATCGCAATCGATACGATCTAATTAAATGTCCGAATGAATGTTAGAGCGATCGCATTTTAAAATACTGGATTTGTGAAAAATTTAGATGTTCGATCGAAATATATTTACAAGCGATTGATTACTTTTTTATTTTTACTTAGTTTTATCGATCGCTGCTTCCAGACTTTTTGCCTTGTTTGCACTTACTCGATATTTCATTTTCAAGATTGATTTATAAGCGCACACCTTTTCCATTATGAATATAATATCATGTCAAGTTGTCAAAATCAATAGAAAACGTAGTTAATTTTTTTAAGTATTTTGCACTAATCTCGATCGCAATACTTCTATTAAACGATCTAATTCGCGATCGTCTTGAGTATTTATTCATTAAACCTGAGATTTTTCAGCAGTATCGACAACCGTCAGCGATTGAAATCGCTGCCTAATAAAAAAAGTCGTCTCAAGACGACTATATATATTTATAAATTTCTTTCTAATTTAAGCGATTGACTCGACGACAACTGCTTAATCTTATCAGTCAAGTCTAACCATTCTCTCAATTGTCCCATTTGAAAAGTACGACTCATCACTACATAAATAGAAGTCTGATCGCAACCAATTCCCGCACTAACTACATCATCCCAAGATTGAGCGTTTAATTCATCAATAACTTTCCATTGTCCGTTTTCCCATTTCAATTGACGACTGAAAGAAAAAGGCGCACTTTTTTTTCCTGTAATTAAAACTTTTTGAAGAATTTTACGAATTAAATTGGGATAAAAACGACCGATCGAAAGCATAACTACTCTTAAAATCATTAAATTTAAAGGAGTCATTTGTTTTTGTTTTGCCCAACCGAGAGAACCTCGAATTAAAATCTGATTTTCATCAATTTGAGTTTGGTAATTACTAACTAAATGAGCGACAGCATTTTTAATCTTTTTGCCATCTCTAACTTGTAAAGAAAATTGAGTGTCAGAGGCAACTAATTTATCGTCACGAAATAATTTAAATACGCCACCTTTATTTAATGCCAAATATAATTCTGTATTCTCGCGGCGATCGATTAAAATTCCCGCTTCTTGTAACCAAAAACGCCCTTCAGGACGAGGTTTAACAGGAGGTCTAGCAGGAACGAAGTCTCGCCAGGCAAGTAAATAATTCCAGGTATGATGACCGATAATGTGGTCGTCGGCATAACAAGGCGCTAAACTTTTTTCCAATCCTTTCAAAAATTGGTCGTTAATATTGAGTGCTTCGGGCATCCATTTACCAACTAATTCAAAACCGTGAGGGAAAAAATTATAAGTGTTGCGACTGGTATATTCTCCACCATAAGAACCATCGGGATGAATGAAATGAGAAGCAAGAATTACAGCTTTAGCGATCGCGTCTTTAAGACGATTATTAGTAGGAATTAATTCGTAAATACGCGCCAAACATGATATGGTTAGCGTGTGATATCCTGGGTCACATCCTTCATATTCTTGAAACCAGCCTTCGGGATTTTGCCAAGATAATACTTGTTCGAGACGTTGTTGCTTGCTTTCATCCCAGCGATCGCTCTTGAGAAGCTTAGAAAGTAGTTCCAAACAAAGAACGATTAAAGCCTGATGATTGGTAAGTCTACCACTTTCTTGATGGTGAGCCAGCCAGTCAGCACGTTTGACAAAAAAATCTATCGCCTTTTGATTGTTTAATCCCAACAGCAGATAACTTTCTACGCAAGCAAGTAGCGAAAATGCAGCCGCACCACCCGCCCTCTCGAAAGGAAAATAATCGTCACAAGAACCATCTTTATGTGCGCTGCAAGCTGCGTAAAGAATACCCGCTTCCACCCAATCGCGGATGACTGGTTGTTGATAAAATGGATTGTCACAAAGGTCGGTATTATAAGCCAAGGCTAAAGGATAAACGAACTCCTGAGCCATACCGCTCGGAAAATCAATAATTTTGTATTGCCAAAAATTGCGATCGAAACAACCGTAAGTAGGGCTATGATAATTTCGGTCTAAAAGAGTGAGAATTTTCGGAATTTGAGCCAGTGCTTCTTTAGCGAACAAATCTCTACCCATAATAGTCTGAAGCTTCAATTAGCTAAATGAAAATGACCATTATAGACGGAAATAGGAAATAGGGAATAGTAGCAAGTAGTAAGTTTTTACTTATTACTTATTACTTCTAACTTCTGTTTTCTAAATTCCTCGCTATCGGCAATAGCTGCATCTCTAAGTTGTTCGCGCAAGTCAGGCATAACTGCCAAAGCCCTAGTCCAGTCTGGAATTTGAGCGCCTGCGGGATCGAGAAAATATTGCTCTCCCGCTTCTGAAATCACTTCGGCAAAAATTTCTGTGGTTACTTCTTCTTGATGGCGATCGTACTGTAAATTATTAAAACGAGAATCGACAAAGTATTGACGGGTATAGTTTTGTGCCTCACGACGATATTTAATTCGTAGGGCGTGGACAATATCTTTCGAGATAATCACATTTTCTGTTTCTGTTAAAGTTCGCAA
>JBOFLQ010000080.1:0-43405 GCA_051657945.1 Xenococcaceae cyanobacterium
CTAGCTCGTGCCGAGGTTGTAGGCATTAACGGTTCACCCGTTGGCGATAAAACTGGTACTCTGATTGTTGGTTGTTTTTTCATTAGGTATAACCCTATATAAGTTGTGTGTCCCTTCCAGCACCTAATCCAAAATGTCCCTTCTTGAGGTCGCGCATTTGGAGGTCTCCTCCGAATGATTTGAGCGACCGTCAGGCGACTACACCCAGTAGTCTTGTAAATAAACCAACCGAGGGAAGTGGCTGGCAGTACGTATCAGGATTAGGCTCATGCTGTAGTGCAATTCTTAGTTGAGAACTGGGTTACTCAAGCCCGCTTTGTACCGCCCAAGCGGTCAAAGTCGGGTAATTGACTCTCATCCCTCTTGTGTGACTTTCCAAGAATTAGAATGAAGAAATAACGTTGAAGGAAGCGCAAAGACAAGCAATGCGGAATGGCAAACGTTGCAAAGTAAAAATAGATACGATTACTAATGGTAATCTCTATTGCAAAACCAGAGAATAGGGTTGAGAGGTCAAAAGCAATTATTTAATTTTTCTCCTCTACTCCTCCGCGCTGCCCCCCTTATTAAGGGGGGTTGGGGGGATCGCCTCTGCGCGAAACAAAACTCCTAACGCAGTTCACTCATACAAATCCATCACATTACCCAAAGACATCCGAGACTTAACCCCAAGAGTCAAAGAAGAAACTCGATCGCGATCGAAATGTTCCGCCGCCGCACAACCGATCATTGCTGCATTGTCAGTACAAAACTTCAAAGGAGGAAAATACACCTTCAAATTATGCGCCTCCCCCGCAGCTTGTAAATGTTTTCTCAACCCGCTATTAGCAGCTACACCACCACCAACAGCGATCGTGTCGAGTCCGAAATCTAAAGCACAGGCGATCGTTTTTTTCGTCAGCGATCGCGCCACTGTTTCTTGAAAACTCGCTGCCAAATCGGCAATGGGTAACTCAGACTCGTCTTCTCTTAACTTCTCCACCAAGCGCAACATGGCAGTTTTCAAGCCGCTAAAACTAGAATCGTAAGGATGATAACCACCACCAGGAAGAGAAATTTTTCCTTCTGGTAAAGTAAACGCGTGTGGATTGCCCATTTGTGCCATTTTGTCAATAATTGGCCCTCCTGGATATCCTAAATTTAACAATCTCGCTACTTTATCAAAAGCTTCTCCTGCTGCGTCGTCACGAGTTTCTCCCAGGGTTTCGTAGCGTCCGCAATCTTTGACATAAATTAAACTAGTATGACCGCCAGAGACCAGCAAACACAAAAAGGGCGGTTGTAATTCGGGTTCGCTTAAATAACTTGCGTAGATGTGTCCTTCGAGGTGATGTACCCCCAAAAAAGGTTTGTTATGAATCATTGCCAAAGTTTTTGCTGCTGTCATACCCACCAACAAAGCCCCTACCAAACCTGGGGCGCAGGTAGCAGCAACCCCATCAATATCTTGCCAACCTAATTCGGCATCGGCGATCGCCTTGTCTATTAACGGATTGATCGTTTCTAAATGCTGGCGAGATGCTACCTCTGGTACGACACCGCCATAATTACTGTGAATTGCCATTTGTGAAGCGACAACGTTGCTGCAAATTTTACGATTTTTTACAATCGCCACTGCTGTTTCATCACAACTTGTTTCTATTGATAAAATCGTTGACATTCTTTGATAAGTTGAATTGAAAGAATACTTTTTTTCTTGAAGTATTATTCAAACAGCATGTTTGAGTAAACTTTCTTCACGTACAAACGATAATTTTAATCATTTGTACAAATACTTATTCTTTTGTAACAAAAGGAAGCCGACTCTATGCGACGATTGCTTGCATTAATTTTATTAGTTTCTCTTTGGTTTAATTTTGCACCTAGTGCATCGGCAGCAGAAACCGTTGCTGGATTGAAACCTTGTTCGGAAACCCCAGCTTTCCAACAAAAATCGAAAAACTACGTTAACACGACTAACGATCCCAATTCCGGTCAAATTCGTGCCGAACGCTATGCGGCTGCACTTTGCGGCCCCGAAGGTTATCCACATTTAATTGTAGATGGTCGTTGGAGTCACATTGGCGACTTCTTTATTCCTAGCGTTCTCTTCTTGTACATTGCCGGCTGGATTGGTTGGGCAGGTCGTTCTTACATTATTGCTGTTCGTGATGGTAAGAATCCAGAAATGGACGAGATTATTATCAACGTGCCTTTGGCAATCAGCAAAATGTTAGCTGCTGCTACTTGGCCGATACTAGCATTTGCCGAATTTACTTCTGGCAAGCTAATTGCCCCCGATTCTGAAATTCCTGTTTCGCCTCGCTAGTCGATCTTAGGTATTAAATTAGGAGAACACATCAATGGAAGGTTTGGTTAAATTTATCTCTACAGCGCCAGTTTTGATTATGGCATTGTTGACATTTACTGCTGGTCTTTTAATCGAATTTAATCGTTTTTACCCTGACTTACTTTTCCATCCTTAAGGTTAGAAGAATAGCTCGATCTTGTAGGATGGATTGTAAAATTTAAACGCAAATAACTTAATAGTTTATTGCTATTTGTCGATCGCGATAGTTTTATTAAAGACTGTCGCGATTTTTTAATAATAATAATTCATGCCGATCGCGCACCCGTATGAGGTTATTTGCTTCCCGAACGAAAAAAATTCACAATCTAAACTTTAAAATTCGCTTCTTCAAGTTTCTGATTTTATGAGTAGACTATAGAGCGATTGCACTCCTTGCTGGTATGGCTATCGCACCTTATAAAAAACTTTAATTTTTAATTAAAAATTGAAAATTTAAAAACAAGCGATCGTTTTTATAAATATTTAGGGAAATATGTTTAGTAACGATAGTGTTTACACGGATCGTAGGTAATTATTTCAGATTAGAGATTGGCTATGAGTTTGATGAGAATATGGGCGATTGCCATAAATGGATATCGAGAAGTTATTCGCGATCGTATTCTTTATTTCATCGGCTTCTTTTCGATTATTTTAATTGGCGTTTTACGTTTTTTGCCAGAAGTTTCAGTTGGAACAGAAGAGCAAATATTTCTCGATTTTGGTTTAGCTTCGATCGAACTCTTAAGTGTTGTTGTTAGTATTTTTATCGGTACTGGATTAATCAACAAAGAAATTGAAAAAAGAACTTTACTAGTGTTAATACCAAAACCAATTAGTCGTGCTGAATTAATTGTCGGTAAACACCTAGGATTGACTTTAGTGTTAACAGTCATGGTAGGCGCAATGACGCTTATCTACGTAGGATTACTGAGTCTATCCAAAATTTCTTATCCACCAGGTGCAATTTTCTTGTCTGTTGTTTATTTACTGCTACAACTAGCTTTAATTATTGCAGCCACGTTAATGTTTGGTGTTTTTACTAGCTCAATTCTGGCAACTTTAATGAGTTTTGGCGTTTATTTGATGGGACATTTTAGCCAACAATTAGTAAGTCTAGGAAAATTAAGTAAAAACGAAAATATTGAATTTATTACTCAAAGTCTTTACTTAGTTTTACCAGACCTTTCTCGATTAAATTTAAAAAATGAAGCAGTTTATGGAATATTGCCAAATGCTGGAGAACTGATCGCTCATGCTCTGTACGGTGGATTATATACGGCTTTGCTACTATTGTTGTCAATTGTAATTTTCTCTAAAAGAGAATTTTAACTTCATTAAAAATGATAGTATCAATTGTAACTAAATTAATTATCGATCGAACAATGTTTAAGAAGATTGAAATATTCTTTACAAAAACTAGTTCAAAAATTTGTAGAAAGTAGATAGGATAGATTTTGAGCAAAACTAAATCTTATTTGATTTACTCAATGCCAGAATTTTTAAAAAATTTATGTCGGATGTTGCCACACTGATTTTACAGCCACAAACAAAACCCAAATCGATCGCCAAGGTGAATTTACTGATCGTAGGAAAGTCTCGCTCAGATTTGGCTTCGATTGTCAATGTCTTAAAAAAAGCAGGGGTTGAATTTACCTATAAATATGTTTCTGAGGAAATGGTAAATTCCTCAGTACTAAAGACATACGATGCAATTTTATATCAATATCATCGCTCTGTTGGTGTAGAATCCCCTCTAGAACAACTAGGATGGTGGTACGAATCAAAACAAAAAATTCCTCTAGTTTTAATTACTGAGACTTTAGGTGACGAATTAGCAGTTGAATGTATACAAGCTGGTATTAGCGGCTACGTTCTCAGCCATAAATTGAGTAAACTACCAGATATTCTTCACAACTGTTTGCTCAATTTCGATAAGAAAAGACAGCAAGAACTTAATTTTGAATGCTTGTCTCAAGAAGCTTTGCAAAAATTGAAACAACAGAAACAGCAACTAGATTCCGAATCAAACGATTTAGATAAAGCCGAATATATTTCCTATTTAACTCATGAATTACGCGCGCCCTTGACAGGGATTCTCGGATTTTCTCGCGTTTTGATCGAGCAAATTTTTGGTTCTCTCAATCCCAAACAACTGCAATACATAGATGCGATCGCCGAGTCGGGAGAGCATTTGTTAGAATTGGTTAACGATTTTCTCGATATTTTTAAGATAGATGCCGATCGCGAAATACTTTATCCAGAAACATTTCCCGTCGAAGATGTCTGTCGGGCATCGATGTCGATGCTACAAGAAAAAGCCAGAGAAAAAGGCATAGAATTTAATTTGGTTATCGGCGATCGCGTAGATTTTTGTTGTGCCGATCGCCGTCGTCTCAAGCAAATTTTAGTCAATTTACTTTCCAATGCGATTAAGTTTACTGAAGTAGGTTCGGTAACTTTAAAAGTATCGCTTCAAGAGCAAAATATTGTTTTTTCGATAATCGATACGGGAATTGGTATTGCCGATGGCGATCGCGAAAAACTATTTCAACCTTTTCAACAAATTAAAAACAATTTGCATAATAAGTATAAGGGTACTGGTTTGGGTTTGGCTCTCTCCCTCCGACTCGCTAAATTACACGATGGCGACATTATAGTTGTTTCAGAATTAAGTAAGGGAAGTTGTTTTAGTTTATATTTACCAGTTCGTATTGAATAACCCTTAGCTATAAAACGCTTTAAGCTGTTTTTCCTAATGCACTTAATGCTGTTTTAATCAATTGATAATAGTGAGGTTGGGTACAGTCAACAGCTTTGAGATCGTCTGGTGTAGTACCCAAAAAACCGATCTTTTGACCGCGACTGACACAGAGAATACCACCTCGATCGTTTTCAATTTTTAATTCTCGATCGGCTTGCTGTAAACTGCAAGTATAAATTCTTTCTTGATATTCAAAAGTAACGCGATTGCAAAGGCTCAAATTTTGCATTTCTACGGGCAATCGCGCACCAACAATTTCTAATTCAATACTAATTTGGTCTCTCCAACAATTTTGTTTGAGTTTGTATGCGATATCGAGACGGGTGGGTAACGGAGAATATTCGCCCCAACGCCAAGCTACAGCTTTGATTGTTACCGAGGGATTATTTGCTTGTGCTAAAGTCAGTTTGAGATGATTTTTGCCAACAGTTTTTTGTTCTTTGACAATTACATTAGGAGTCCAAAAAACGGGAAACTCGTTACCAATACCCCAAGGTTGCAAACTGTCAATTTGTTTGTAAAGATTGAAATTAAGGCGATCGAACTCAGCGATCGCGTCAATTTTGACTAAGGGTTTGAGATGTTCGCGATCGAGGTATTGATGGGCAAAATTACTGAGTCGTTGTTTAAAAGCATCCAAATTGCTTGCAGGTAAACTAAAACCACCCGCCGCCTTATGTCCTCCGTATTTGCCAAGTAGATCGCCGCAAAAATCTAAAGCCTCAAAAACGTGAAACTCTTGAATTCCTCTTGCCGAACCGCGAATCTTGTTTTCATCCTCCTCTTCAAAAGTACCGATAAATACAGGAACGCCATAACGTTCGACTAAACGAGAAGCAACAATACCAATTACGCCATGATGCCAATCGTGTTGGACGACAACTAAAACTCTTGCTTCCTTCCATTTTATAGGCGTTTCTTCAACAAGGGCGATCGCTTCTTTTTCAATTTGTTCGCATAGTTGTTGTCGCTGGCGGTTAACTTCTTCGCATTGTTTGGCGCGAAACAATGCTACAGCAGCATCTTCGGTAGTTAGTAATTCAATGATTATTTGCGGATCGCCAATGCGTCCGATCGCGTTAATTCTAGGGCCTAGTTTAAACCCAATATCGTCGGGATGCATCTGTTTTTGCTGTTCATTGATACCAGCTTCCGCCATCAAAGCTTGAACCCCGACTATCTGTGAGTCGAGAATCCTACGCAAACCTCGTTTTAGCCAACGACGGTTAACCCCAACTAAAGGTGCTAAATCGGCGATCGTCCCTAGAGTAAATAATTCTAATAATTGGTTGGTCAATCCTGCCAGCATCCCCAAACTTTGGGCTGTGGTCACTGCTAGAATATAAGCTACACCAACTCCTGCCATACCTCGATAGGGAGAAGTCTCGCTAATTAGTTTTGGGTTGAGAATGGCATCGGCGGGAGGAAGTTTTTCGGGAAGATCGTGGTGATCGGTAATAATAACGTTCATTCCCAATTTTTTTGCTCTCGCGATCGCCTCGTAAGCAGAAATGCCATTATCTACGGTTAAAATCAAGCCGACACCAGCAGCAGCAAATTCTTCAACGATGCGAATATTAATTCCGTAACCATCTTTCATGCGGCTGGGGATAGCATATTCTACATTTGCACCAAAGTGTTTTAAGGCGCGCAATAATAAGGCAGTGCTAGTCATGCCATCGGCATCATAGTCGCCGCAGATGGCAATTTTTTGAGGAGATTTTAGCGCGATTGCACTTTTTAGCAATTCTACGCTTTTTGCTAAGTCGGGAAATTCTTCAAGGGGTAGAGGTAAAGTTTGAGATTCTGGATTGATGTGAGTATGTGCTAATTGAGGAGTTTCAATACCACGATTGACTAAGACTCGAACTACTAATGGATCGAGTTCGAGTGTTTTCGCGATGCGATCGATTTCTTCTGGATTGGACGTTGCGATTTGCCATCTTTGACTTGGGAGGGCGTTGAGTCGAGTTTTTCTCGAATCTAGATCGTCCGTCAAGGGTTTGTTCATTTAGGTTTTTTAATTAGCACCTAACTAAAAATAAACCCTAATTTGGAGTTTTGTCACAGCTCGTTATTTATTATTAGCAAATTTTTTTGAAGTTTTTGCGATCGAATAATCATCGACATCCACGTAGAGACGCGACCGGTCGCGTCTCTACAGAATTTCGCGTCTCTACATATGTATGGGCGAAGAGAGACTCGAACTCTCACGGTTTCCCGCCGCATTTTGAGTGCGGTGCGTCTACCATTCCGCCACTCGCCCTTGAAGTTAGCTTATTGAATATATCATATATTTTGTTTTTAAAACAAGAAAAAATTTTTGAGCGATCGCTCTTTTATTTAATCGGTTTGCTTGGAAATAGGTATAGTTTACTATCTACAATACTTTTATGAAATTCTCGAACATTTCGTTTTGCAAAAAACAAAAAGAATTGCTGAAAATGTAATGAAGTTGTTAGAACATGGGTAAAGGCAGGAACAAGCTAATGATACAAGCTGCAATAAAACCAATAACCTTTACAGAATTTGTGGAGTTTAAACCAGACGGCGGAAATTATGAGTTACACGATAGAGTAATTGTAGAAATGCAACCCAAGGGAAAGCATGAAGAAATAATTGGGTTTTTAGCTACAGAATTTATTTTAGAATTTCGTCGTTTAAATTTACCTTATTTTATTCCCAAGCAAGCATTAGTTAAAGTAGAAAATAGAGAGACTGCTTATTCTCCCGATATTTTAATTTTGAATCGAAAGAATCTAGTTAATGAATCTCTATGGAATAAATATTCTACCGTGCAAACTAGCGCTTCAATTCCTTTAGTAGTAGAAATAGTAAGTAGTAATTGGCGCGATGATTATTTGACCAAAGTTAGAGATTACGAAGAAATAGCTATTATTGAATATTGGATTGTAGATTATTTGGGTGTGGGTGGTAGGCGTTATATTGGCAATCCGAAGCAACCAACTATTTCTATTTATAATTTGCTTGATGGAGAATATTTAGTTAATCAGTATAAAGAGAAAGATGTAATCATTTCTCCTAATTTTTCGGAGTTAAATTTGACTGTAGAACAAATTTTTAATTGTAGTAGTAGCGACTGAGTACAGCACAAATAACTCGATCGACAAGTTGAAAGTCGAACAAAACGATCGCAGTTTACATATTACAAAAACTAGTTACAATTATACTTCGTAATTTTTTTTATAGACTGTCACGATTTTATGGTTATTGCGATGGCTTCGCACTCCCTGCGGGAGATCGCCAGTTCTTTAAAGCTAATTTCCAACTACAGTAAAGTTTTTCTTCGTTCTCTACCGCTGTTATGGAAAGCCGCACCAAGAGAAATTTTTTTTCTGATCGTCATCACTTTACTACAAGGTTTTATTCCTAGCGTAGGCATTTGGATTAACAAACAAGTAGTTGATACTGTAGCTGCAACTTTAAATTCTACTCAAGAGTACAGTGTTTGGAATTCGATCGCGCTGGTTGCTAGTTGGGTTATCGCTATTTTGTTGCAAAGTCTGCTTCCGCCTTTTGCCACAGCTTCTTTCAGTAATGTGATGGAGAAGCTGACAGCTCGTATCAATATTTTACTAATTCGTAAAGCTGACAGTTTCAAAGATTTAGTTAGTTTTGAAGATTCTCATTTTTATGACGAAATCCAATTAATTCAGCAAGAAGTTAACGATAAACCGATCGAGCTATTGCAAACAATCAGTTTGGGATTTCAAAATTTACTAACTTTTGCCACCATGTTAGTTTTGCTTTCTCCTCTGGGCTGGTGGATTCCTTGTTTAATTGTAGTGACCTCTTTTCCTCAAATATATTTTTCTTTCAAAATTCGCTGGGATATTTGGGAAACCATGTCAGAAAAAAGCCCTCAAGCAAGGAGAATGCAATATTATTCTTCGGTAATGCTTAGCGATACTTACGCAAAAGAAGTGCGTCTGTTTGGATTAGGTTCTCTATTTACCAATCGCTATTTAGAGGCTTTTGAAGATAAATATCAAGCAATGCGAAATTTGCGGGGAAAACAAGCTATTTTTCTCGGTGCTTGGTCAATTTTGAGCGCTGGAGGGAATGCTTTCGCTTTTTACTGGGTATTTACAGAAGCGATCGCAGGAAAATTGAGTTCTGGTAATGTCCTGGTTTTCATTCAATCTTTGGTTTACATTCAACAAACTCTTGCCAGACTACTGGATGTTGTTTTTACGCTACAAGAAACACTTTTGTATATGGAACGTCTCTTTAAATTTCTCGATAGTCAGCCAACTTTACCAATTTCTATTCCCAGTAAGCCAATCCCTTCACCAATGCGATCGGGAATTACTTTCAAAAATGTTTCCTTTGCTTATCCCGATGGAAGACTGGCGTTAGAGAAAATTTCCTTTGCGATCGCCCCAGGAGAGACGATCGCCCTAGTCGGTGAAAATGGTGCTGGAAAAACAACTCTAATCAAACTTCTAACTCGTTTTTACGATCCAACCGCAGGAGAAATTTTGATAGATAATGTCAACCTTAAAGAATTAGATTTAGAAAAATGGCGACGGCAAATAGCAGTAGTTTTTCAAGATTTTTGTCGTTATTCTCTGAGTGTTGGCGAAAATATTGCTTTGGGAAATCTCAATTCCCTCGATCGCACAGAAGAAATCGAACTTGCAGCAAGTAAATCAGGAATCGCCAAGAAAGTCGATCGCCTTGAAAATAAATATCAAACTCTTCTGGGAAAACAATTTGACGGAACAGAACTTTCTGGAGGAGAATGGCAAAAAATTGCGATTGCCAGAGCATTTATACGTCAACAGCAGTCTCAATTACTAGTTTTAGACGAACCGACAGCAGCTTTAGATCCGCGTAGCGAATACGAAATCTACAATCGTTTTTCCGAACTAGTACGCGGTAAAATGGCAATTTTAGTTACTCATCGTCTCGCTTCAGTTCCCATGAGCGATCGTATTTTCGTTCTTAAAGCAGGAAAACTAATCGAACAGGGAACTCATCAACAACTTTTGCAACAGCAAGGCGAGTATGCCAATCTTTGGAATATGCAAGCTGAAGCTTATCAAAGTTAAATATTTTCAGAAAAATAATAAATCTTTAGTAATTAACTGTCCCGACTTAACTACTAGCTGGAATTTGTCAAACAAGATTGTTGCAATCGCGACTACTCTAAAAAAATTTACCCATCGATCGAACGAGATACGATCTTTGAATAGATGATTATTTTTAAGTACTAAAAACTAACAGTAAACCTGTTTTAACGATTTATATTCCGATTGCATCAGTGAAATAATTCAAGATATGGTAAACAAAAGTTATTTATCCGTTTTAACTCATCTGGAACAATACTGCGATCGTATGAATCTATCAACCAAATATTTGTTAGTTTTTTCGTAAACTCCAAGGAGATCTTTTGCTTCCTGAAATTCTGCGATCGATTGAAATGCTCGATCGGCCATATAATCGGGCTGAAATAGCAATTTGTCTTGCCGAACAATACAACTTAATCGATCGAACTAACGAAGCTTTAGAGTTTATTAACCAAGCACTACAAAATATCGCTCTTATTTCAAAATCCGAACAATTTAATGCTTGTATTTTACTCTGTGAAACAGCCGAGCAATTTGCTAAAGCTGGATTTCAGGAACGTTGTTTGCATCTTCTTTCTGAAGCTTTGCAGCAAGTTAAAGCTTTTGAAGACGATGACGATCGCGATTATGGTTTGATTCATGTTGCTGAAGTTTATGCTGAGTTAGGTTTATACGATCGTGCTATCCAAATTGGCTTAATGGTGAGGGATGAGTTTCGAGCGATCTTCCATCTGTTTGAGCCGATTATATATATGTGTGTGGATCGTTGCCATCACAAGGCAATTTCTCAACTTATTTCTGCAATCGAATATGAAGGCTACAAAGACATGCTTTTGGAAAATGCAGCAAAATCCTACCTTGTCAACGATCGAATCGATCGCGCACTCGATCTCCTTAGTACAATCTCGTCTGCGAATATTAAGGCAACAGTTTTAGCAGCCGCCGCACAAAAATATAGGGAGATCGAACAGCCAGAGCAAAGTTTAACGCTATTGACGCAGGCAGAAAATGAGGCGTTGCAAGAAGAAGATACGGGTATGAAAGCCCAATCTTTACGAATTATTGCCGAACAATATGCAGAGGTAGGAGAGTGCGATCGCGCTCGTAGAATTCTAACGCAGGCAGAGCAATTTGCCAGTTCTATGCCTACTGTAAATCTGCTAGAGCAAATCCCACGAAACGAAATTCTCAGTGGTATCGCTAGAGCGTTTAGCAAAGTCGAACAGTACGAAAATAGCTTAAGAACTGCTGATGCTATGACCGATAACATACGGAAAGCATCTACTGTTGCCGATATGGCTCAAGAGTCTTCAGAGCGAGTCTTAAAAGAGCGAGCTTTAAATGATTTAACTGCGGCGGAGCAAGCAATTTTAGAAGAAGATTCTCATCTGGCAGATTTGCAAAGGGTTCAGCTTGCAGAAGAATGGGCGAAACTTGGAGAAATTGAACGCGCTCAAGCAATCGCAGAAAATATTGGTGATGTAATGCTTAAAAAGTTAGCGTTACGATATGCAGGCGTAGACACAGAAGAAGATTTACATGATATATCGTCGCGTTTATCAAAAGATTGTGCGATCGCCAGCGAACAAAGTAACTACAACGAAGGTTTAAGACTTCTAAAACAAGTATTGACAAGTACAAACTTACTGACAGAGGAAGATTATAAAACTTCCTTATTTAAGGAAATAATCAAGGCGTACTTTTGCTTACTAAAGTCTTCATCACGCTAGTGTAGTTCATCTTATCTTTTTGAATTTGGAAATCTTAAAAACATACCCTTGAAAGACTTTCTACTAAACATGTATGCCGATCGCCAACAAACATTTATCCAAACCAAAGAAGCCAAAATTAATACAGTTAAAACTGGTAAAGGAGAAGCAATACTGTTGCTTCATGGCTATCCACAAACACATTTTATGTGGCATAAAATTATGCCACTTTTAGCCCAAGATTTTACCGTAATAGCTACCGATTTGAGAGGTTACGGAGATAGCTCCAAACCGAAAGATATAAATAACTGTGCTAATTATGCCAAAAAAGCCATGGCAGCAGACCAAATTGAAGTAATGTCTCAATTAGGTTACGAATCCTTTTATCTTGTCGGTCACGATCGCGGTGCTAGAGTAGCCTATCGTCTCGCTCTCGACTATCCCGAACGAGTCAAAAAATTAGCCTTATTAGATATCGTACCTACTTACTTTCTCTATAACAATACCGATCGAGAATTTGCCACAGCCTACTATCATTGGTTTTTTCTCATTCAACCCTATCCCCTACCAGAAACTTTAATAGGTGCTAATAGCGAATATTTTTTGCGTACTTGTTTGCAAAGTTGGAGTAAAAATTTTTCTGCTTTTTGTGAAGATGCTTTAGCTGAATATATTCGTTGCTTCAACAATCCTGAAACTATTCATGCAAGTTGCCAAGATTATCGCGCTTCAGCAACGATCGATTTAGATGACGATCGAGCAGATCGGGATCGAAAAATAACTTGCCCTCTGCTAGTACTTTGGGGCGATCGAGGAGCGATCGGGCGCAAATACGACGTTTTAGCCATCTGGCGCGAAATTGCTACCAATGTAAGTGGTAAAGCCATCGATTGCGGTCATTTTTTACCAGAAGAAGCCCCAGATGAAACGTATACTAGTTTAAAAGAATTTTTAGTTAATTAGATAAATTATCTAGCCTGTTTACGCGATTGCACTCCGTGCAGGCTGCGCGATCTCCCGCAGGGAGTGCTACGCAATCGAGTAAATTTGCTACAAACTAATTAGCTAAGATAGGCTGGCGATTGCACAGCCGAATCTTGCTATTCTTCGAGAAAACTCGTTTTATTACCGTTTTCGCTCGAATTTGACTATTTATAATTGAAAATTAGTCTTAAAATCTTCGCGATTTGTAGGTTGTTCTAGTAGCAGTCCCTCGCCGCCCAAAGGAGCTTCTAAAGGCTTACCCTCGATATTAAGCCAGACTTTAGCATTATTGTCCAAACTCGTAGCAGTATAGATAATTTGAGCAACCCTACCAGTCATAGAAGTGCTGCCACCTCCACTAGTAAATTCTTTAGATAAATTAACGTGAACACCCTGTTGGTCTATTTTTAAATCTAATAATTTAGTTCCTTTAGGTATAGTTGTCGTATAATCTTTTGGCTGGTCTGACTTAGGACCGTCGAGTAGATTTTGAAAAGCACTTGTCAAACGTTCTTGCTGGTTAGAAGTTTGCGGCACAGAAATAGTCGAAGGAGAAGGTTTAATCGAGCTAGCATCAGCGCTAAGCCAGTAAACTTCAACTTGTTCTTGTTTAGCAGGCTGCTCTGTTTGCGGTGGTTTTTCTGTAACTGTTTCTTGTGGAGGTGTAGAAGGGATTGAGGGTTTATTAGCATTTGTCATCGATTGTTTCGCCCACCAAGCTGCACCTCCACCAACAGCTAAGATCGCGATCGAAATTCCAGCAATTAACCCTACAGGCAAACGACGACTTTGTTTTTGGTTTTCCATAATATTTCTTCCGAACGAGAACAATTTACCAATTAATAGAAAATTATTCGAAATAATGACGAAGTTTTGGTGAGTTTACTTCTTAGGAAGGGGAGATGCTGGTGTGAACGGTTCGAGACGGACAAAAGCAGCGAGGTCGAAAGCATTGTTAGCAAACTTTAGTTGCAACAGTCTAACGAACAAACCTTTTTCTTCTAGCATACGCAAATCGAGGCGGTTGCTAAAACCCCTCGCAAATCCATTCAAAAGCTTATTAGAAATAGCTTTGCCATTAACTGTTCCCACTGGTTCGACAATAGAGATGCTTGTTCCTCCTACTAGTTTTAGTCCAAATTCTAACCTAACATCTAATGGTTGGTCGAATGGCTGTTTGATTTGCTCGTCTATTTTGCGATCGGATTCGCCGCGACTGAGTTGCAATCCAATTTTCAAGCGATCGCTATCTAAAAAATCTAGATTAAAATTTAATATTTGATAAAAAATTGTTTCAGATTCTTCTTCTCCTGAAATCGCTCGAGCGAGTAATTTTTCTAGGCGATCTTTTATTTCTTGAGATTGAAGAGCCAAATTAAGATCTTCTTCAGTAACTATCGTATGAAATCCTGCTTGTAGAGGTTTTCGCAGTGATTTTCTTAAATTTTCTAGATTAGTTTTTTTAAGATTGGTGCGATCGATGTCGATCGCGTCAGTTTCTATTTCAAAAGTATCGATTTTAATCTTGTCTTCGTATTCTATGCCGCGACTAGCAAGACGGATTCGATCGGCTTTTCCCTGAAGAATTTGGTAGCTGGGCGCGTTGTCAACTCTAACTTCAAGTTGTTTGACACTGCTAAACTCAGAGCGAAAAACTTTGGCGATTGCCCGATCGACAAATAAGCCAGAACCAGAAAGCACCGAGAGTAGTCCAGAAAAAAGGATTGTAATTAATTCCATATATGACATCGGGCAATGGGCAATGGGCAACGGGCATCGAACAAAGTCAGAAGTCAGAAGTCAGAAGTTAGAAGTAAAAAATTCCCTATTCCCTATCCCCTATTCCCCATTCCCTATTCCCTATTCCCTATTCCCTACTCTAATTTCACCCACATCAAGTTTTGTCCGTATTCTACTGGTTGACCATTTTCAACTAAAACCTCCATAACTGTTCCTGACAATTCCGATTCAATTTCATTCATTAGTTTCATCGCTTCAATGATACAAACAGTTTGGTTTTTACTAATGCGATCGCCAACCTCGACAAAAGGCGCTTCATCTGGTGCGGAAGCGCGATAAAAAGTTCCTACCATTGGCGAAGTAATTGCCGTCCATTTTTTATCGGCAGGAGTAGGAGAAATCGTTTCTGTTTGTGCGTTGCCGTTATTAACTGGTGGAGCAACTGTCGTCTTTGACAGATTAGTATTGTTAGCAATAGCGCTAGGTAAAGTAAGCGATCTAGTATCTTCTACCGAAAAAACACCAAAGTTTTTTTTAATAGTTAATTCAAAATCTTCGTTTTTTAAACTTAACTCCGTGATGTCTGTCTGTGCGATCGCTGCCAACAATTCGCGAAGTTCTTTGAAATCTATTGACACAGAATATATATCCTCAATTTATCAATAAATAATAATAAATAATCAGTCAACAGCGAACAGCAAGCAGTAAATCAGTCAACAGCGAACCAAAAAATTGATGACTAATAGCCGATCGCTGATAACTGACAACTGAAATTAATTATCTCTGCCCAAGTACGAACCGTCGCGGGTATCGACTTTAATTCTCTCGCCTACAGAAATAAACAAGGGAACCATTACTTGAGCGCCTGTTTCGACAATAGCAGGTTTAGTCCCGCCAGTAGCAGTATCTCCTTTGACACCAGGATCGGTTTCAGTTATTTCTAAAATTACAGAAGTAGGTAAATCCACTTCAAGAACTTGTCCGTCCCAAAACAGAACGCTTACTTCCATTTCTTCTTTAATAAACTTGACGCGATCGCCAAGCCGTTCGCTAGTTATACGAGTTTCCTCATAAGTTTCCATATCCATAAAGATGTAGTCTTCACCCTCTTTATAGGTATGTTGCATCGTTCTCTTTTCTAAATTAGCTTGAGGTACGGTTTCCCCTGCTCGGAAAGTGCGTTCGACTACGTTTCCAGACTGTACGTTTTTTAATTTAGTACGCACAAAAGCAGAGCCTTTACCGGGTTTGACGTGAAGAAATTCTACTACTCGCCAAACAGACCCATCTAATTCAATTGTTACACCGCCCCGAAAATCGTTACTAGAAATCATGAAGCTCTTTCACAGGCTTATCGATCAAAATTCCATTTTATATGACAAGCGTCTCTTTAGTGAATCAGCAACTTCGAACTTTGAACTTAGTTGACAATGCCTCAGCCAAACTAAGAACATACTTGATAAGAACCTTGTTAAATTTTCATAAAAATTTGGCTCGGCTCGAAAATGGGCTACAGCTTGGGAATAAAGTTGAGATGAATTTATGAAACCGATTAAAAATTTTTTAGTTAATTGTTACCAAAGCGTAAAGCACGGATTGCGAAAACACCTCGGAATACAGGGTGTTATCTTAAAAAGTAGTTTTTTAGCAATTTTATTGCTTTCGCTATCTATAGGGCTAAGTGGTGCTGGGTGGAATTGGCAAGATGAGTCTGTGATGCTAATTAGCAAGTTACCCGCCAAAGATGCAATTACAGACCCTCAAGCGATTTTGCGTTACGCGCTACCGATCGACAACGATACGATTAGAAAATTACAAGGAGATTTAGAAGACATATCCAAACAAATACGAGGCAAACGTTGGATTTCGATCTCGAGAGATGTCAGCAGCGCTGCCAAAATTTTGTCAAATCGCAGCGATAAAATTTTGGCAAGTATTCCCGAAGCTAACCAAGAAAAAGCACAAACTTTAATTAAACAATTACAAGATAATATCGCTCAGTTGCAAGCAGCTACAGAAGCTAAAGACAAAGAAACAATTCTTGTCACCAGAAAAACAATGCTTGCAACAGTTGGCGATTTAGAAGCTTTGATGGTAACTAAGTTTCCCTTCGAAATTCCTGAAGAATACAGCAATTTACCCAGACTTTTAGGTCGCGCCACGGTAGCAATGGAGACTACCAAAGGAAATTTAACCATTGTTGTTGATGGTTACAGCGCCCCAATCAATGCTGGTAATTTCGTCGATTTAGTGCAGCGAGGATTTTATAACGGTCTAGATTTTAGTCGCGGCGGCGATGATTTTGTCATTCAAAGCGGCGATCCACAAGGAGAAGAAGATGGCTTTATCGATCCCAAAACTGGCAAATATCGATCGATTCCTATGGAAGTCTTAATTGATGAAGAACCCCTACCGATTTACGGCAACACTCTTGAAGATTTGGGCATTTATCTAGCCAATCTTGCCTTACCCTTCAATTCCTATGGAGCAGTTGGTTTAGCACGCCCTGCTGACGATCCTAATGGCGGTTCTTCGCAGTTTTTCTTCTTCAAATTTGACACCGAATTAACACCCCCAGGCTTTAATTTGATGGACGGACGTTACACTGTTTTCGGTTACGTCGTAGATGGAAAAGAAGTTCTCGAAGAACTTGGCGCTAAAGATAAAATTATCTCAGCCAAAGTTGTCGATGGTTTGGATAATTTGGTCGAACCAAAAGCTTAGAGAGGGGATAGGGGATAGGGGTTAGGGGTTAGGGGTTAGGGAAAGTAGTAAGTGTGCCGCGTTATTACTTATTACTTTTACCCATTGCCCGATGCCCATTACCCAATAAAATCGTCCGAAATTTCCTTGAAGGTAAATGTCTTGGAGATGGTGTCGTTGAAGAATTTGCTCTGGGTTAGGGCTGTCAAATGAATTTATATGAAATCTTTATTGCCAATCTAGTCAATTTTTTACAAGTTGCTGCAATATTCAGTGATTTTATGAATATTCCTCTTAATAAAATTGGAGCAACAAATAAATATTATAATCAACTTAATACAATTGATGAGTTAGCAATAGGAATAGAAATTGTTAATTATTCTAGTAAAGGATACAAAACATACGTAGATATTCATCACTTAGGATTTGAAATTAAAAACTCTGAATTGGTCAAATTAGCATACAAACTAGCAGAAACACTCAATACTGATGTGGCTATTGGAAACGTGACAGAAGAAGGAAGTTTTGCGTATTTAATAATTAGCGCAGACAAAAAGTATCAAAAAGCTTATGAATTAACCGATGATAATAATGAAGCTCCCGAATTCGATCCGTATACAGAAAAAGCTAATGTTGATGAAATTTTAAAAGCTTTAGATAACAACTAAAGATGAAGACGAACCAAACCACAAATAGTTAAAATAACTGTCTGATAATTTTGTTAATTTAGTCGAAATTTATCTCCAGCAATACGGAAGATTTTCAAACGACGGATTAGATGCTCTATAAAAATTCTCTGACAAGATATCTCAACAATGAACCATGAACCATGAACCATGAACAATCCCCCACAATTAGTCAAAGATTTAGGAGAGCAAGGACTCTTGAAAAAGCTGCAAAGCTTTTGTCCTAGAGAAATTGTGGGAGATGACGGTGCGGTAGTAGATTTAGAGCGCGATCGCCGTTTGGTGGTAACTACTGATGTTTTAGTCGATAATGTCCACTTTAGCGATCGCACTACTAGCGCTTTCGATGTCGGTTGGCGGGCGGCGGCGGCTAATTTATCGGATCTCGCGGCGATGGGAGCTACTCCTGTCGGTATTGTTGTTGGTTTATCTCTACCTGGTGAAGTTCCCGTAGCTTGGGTTGAAAATTTATACGAGGGATTACAACAATGCTTGACAAAATACAACACTAATATTATTGGTGGTGACATTTGTCGTTCTACTGTGATTACAGTAGCTATTAGTGCTTTCGGTCAAGTTTTGCCAGAACGTGTCATCCGTCGCGATCGCGCCCAAGTAGGAGATGCGATCGTCGTTACAGGAGTTCATGGAGCATCGCGAGCGGGTTTAGAATTATTGCTTCATCCTGAAATTGGCAACAATTTAACTAATGCCGAACGAGAAGAATTAATTGTCGCACACCAGCGCCCCCAACCGAGATTAGACGTAATTCAATATTTAGCAGAAATAGAAACAACCAGAGCGATCGCGGGTATGGATAGCAGCGATGGTTTAGCTGACGCGATCGTGCAAATTTGTCGTTCTAGTGGCGTAGGCGCGACGCTCGATCGTCGTGCCATAACTATTCCATCTGTTCTTTCAAAACTAGTTGCCAAAGAAAAACTCTGGGAATGGGTTTTATATGGCGGAGAAGATTTTGAGTTAGTGCTGTGTTTACCTCCGCTCGTAGCAGAAATTTTAATCGCTAAATTAAGGGAAAATGCGGCGATTGTCGGTAAAATTACCAATAATGATGAAATCATTTTAGCAAACAATCTCGATGGCGACTCCCCAGAATCACTAAACCCGATCGAAGGATTTCAACATTTTTGAGATTGACACGGCTTTGAGCTTCGATGTTTTTATAAGTAACAACATCTGATTTGCTTCTATTAAGAATAGTTTCAAAAACTTTGATTTGTCTGTTTGACAGCGATGCAAAAATTATCGTCATTGTTTTGGTACAAATTGTAGAATTTTGGGAATGCTAAGTCTGTAAGGA
Source organism: Xenococcaceae cyanobacterium (assembly GCA_051657945.1). Taxonomy (GTDB): domain Bacteria; phylum Cyanobacteriota; class Cyanobacteriia; order Cyanobacteriales; family Xenococcaceae; genus CAZJTL01. The sequence goes on from JBOFLQ010000080.1 coordinate 19,327, forward strand.
GCATTGCGGACAGTTAGTCTAATCTGCCTCAATTTTGAGGGGCAAGCTTAACTAAGATGATGGTGAATCAGTTCGTTCGTATCAGAATCGTGCCGATCGAACCCTAAAAGGTGCTTTCCGCTCGGTTTTCCAATCTGTAAATCGACTTCTGACTCGCCAACATTTAATTATCTTGACCCGATCGAGTAGCAAGAAGCATACGTTGCCAACAAAATGCAGTATCTAGCAGAACCACACCACATCGAACGACAGATTCTTCAAGTCATCTTGATGAGTCAAGATCCCCAAATCATACTCACAGACATTGCTTCAAAATTAGGGCAATTGTTTGGAGTAGATGTTTGTGCGCTCGTCTCTAGCGGAAACAATGCGGAAACTTTGCAAATAGGTTGGTGGCGCAAGCATAATTATCCAGAGCTAGAATGCAAGCGACTCGATCGGGTTTTAGGGGAATTTTTGCGGGGCGATCGCTATCGCGTCGGGCCATTTGAACTCGAAAGTTTTGACATGCAGAATGAATCGCTTCATCCTTCGGGCGAACTTCTTTGTCAACTTCTTTCGCTAAGAGCAGTGTTGGCTATTTCACTTCGGTTTCAAGGTAGTGTTATCGGTACGATTCTGCTCGGTAAAGATCGACCCTATGATTGGACTAACTCCGAAAAAGAATTGCTTAACATTGTCTCAGAAGCAGTGACGATCGCTATTTCTCAAATGCAGCTAAAACAACAAGCACAGACTAAAGCTAGATATCAAAATCTTCTCAAAGAAGTTTCTGGTGCGATCGCTCAAAATTCTGACGTGGAACGCATTCTCAATTGTGCTTTAACCAGTACAGTCGAAGCTTTGCAAGTAGATCGAGGAGCGATTCTATTGCTTAAATACAAACAACCGCCTCTAAAAAATCAAACTCGGGATCGAATTGTCAAAGCTACCGCCGCAATTGCCTGTTACTGTTCGGCAGATAATCGCCCAGAACAAAGCAATCGCGAACATTCTTTTGAGCTAGCAGACTCACCTCTAACTCAAGAGGCATGGAAGATCGCACCACAATCATTGGCGATCGCCGAAGGTGTGAATTTTTCAGATCCCGCTAAAGATACCCTTGCTACTGTTTTTGGGGCAAAAAATTCCCAGGCATTATTAATGATGCCTTTAATGGGCAACCCTAGCAACGATACTAAATCACCTTTGGTTTTGGGTTTTTTAGTCTTACAGCAAGATACATCGCGCTCTTGGAATAACGACGAATTAGAAATTGTCAATTGGATTGGCATTCAACTCAGTACTGCAATTATTCACAGTCAAACTCTCAGTCGCGTTCAATCGCTGGTTGAAGATCGCACAACTCAATTGAAATGGAGTTTAGAAGTTCAAGCCAAACTCTCGGAGAAAATGCGCCAACAGATCGAGCAACTCAAGCAATTAAACGAACTTAAAGATGATTTTCTCAACAGCATGAGTCACGAGTTAAAAACTCCTCTAACCAGCATGAAAATGGCGATTAAAATGCTGCGTCAGCCAGGATTGCCAGAGGAATCAAAAGAAAAATACCTTAATATTCTCGAACAAGAATGGAATCGGGAATACAATCTGATCAAAGACTTACTAACTTTACAAAAAGTCGAATCCGAAAATTTTAAAATCGATCCTCAAGAATTAAATATAGAAACCATTGTCGCTCAATTAAGTAAACCGTTTGAGCAGAAATGGCTAGACAGTAAAGGATTAAATTTAAAAATAGCTGCAAATCATTCCCCTTTAGTTCCTCTAACCTTGTGTACAGATGCAGATAGTTTGCGGCATATTCTCGACGAACTATTATTAAATGCGGGTAAATATGCCGCTCCAGATACGACAGTCGATCTGCAAGTAACTCGTCAAACCCTGAAGGGCAATCATCAAATTGAGATTACCGTAAGTAACCGAGGGGCAGGCATTTCTGCTGAAGAGTTACCCAATATTTTCGATAAATTTCGTCGCGGTAAAGGCGTAACGGATCGAGCTGTTCCTGGTACTGGTTTGGGTCTAACTTTAGTTAAACACTTAATAGAACATCTCAACGGTACTATTAATGTATCTAGTCTTCCCCTAGAAGAAAATTCTTCTACCTTCGTCACCGCTTTTACCATTACTTTACCCCAGTTTTGTTCTGTTAAGTAAGGAGTATTAAAGTGTAAAGTTACTTCAGACTTTACACTTTAAACCTTCCCTAACCCCTAACCCCTAATTTGAGGTACATTAATTTGTTGGTTATCTTTACTTTTTTCTTGTGACTAACAAGGTTTTTTGGAGATTAAAGTTAATTGGGCAGGAGCGAGGTGGGAAACAAATTGTATGCTAAACAAACAAACCACCCGAACCTTAACTTGGCAAAAAGAGCGACCTTCATCTTTCGCGCGTCAGTGTCAATTATTTGGCGTGACGTTCAAATTGTTGTATTCTCTGTGGTGGGATAAAGTTACCAGCAATAATTCACCTCGGCAAAGACAGCGTCGCGCGAAGTGGTTGGTAGCAGTATTGTTGGATTTGGGCCCTACTTTTATTAAAATCGGACAAGCAATTTCTACTCGTGCCGATCTGATTCCTCTAGAATACATACGCGAACTAAGTCAGCTTCAAGATCGCGTTCCTCCTTTTAGTTCGGATGAAGCAATTTCTATTATTGAATCAGAACTGGGCAAATCAGTTTACAATGCTTTTGTAGATTTTGAATCCGAACCGATCGCGGCTGCTAGTTTGGGACAGGTTCACCGTGCCAGACTCCACACTGGTGAAGATGTGGTCGTTAAAGTACAGCGCCCTCATTTAGAAACGATCTTCAATCTAGATTTAGAAGTTTCCCATAAATTAGTACGCCTTGCCAATCGTTTTCTACCTGGGGCTAGAAAATACAAGCTAGAAGAAATTTATCAAGAATTTTTCGAACTACTTTATTTAGAAATCGATTACATTCACGAAGGAAAAAACGCCGATCGCTTTCGTGAAAATTTTAAAGATTATGCTCGTGTTGTCGTTCCCAAAATTTACTGGCAATACAGTACTCGCAGAATCTTAACCTTAGAATATCGACCGGGTACTAAAATCGACGATCGCCATACTCTTGAAGCTAACAATATTAATACTCAAGAACTAATTCAACTAGGCATCACTTGCTATCTCAAACAACTGCTACAGGATGGTTTTTTTCAATCAGATCCCCATCCTGGTAACATGGCAGTCAACGATCGCGGTGAAATCATTTTCTACGATTTCGGCACGATGGCAGAAGTCAAATCGATGACCAAAGATCGAATGGTCGAGACTTTTTTTGCTGTCTTGAGAAAAGATGCTGAAACCGTAGTAAATACTCTCGTCTACATGGGTTTGATCGAACCGATCTCCGATCTCAGTTCTGTCAAACGTATCGTTGCTTTTATTCTCGATCGCTTTCGCGAAAAACCAGTCGATCTTCGAGAATTCGAGCAAATGGGTAACGAAATTTATGCGATGTTCGAGCAGCAACCTTTTCGCTTACCACCGCAGATGACTTTTATCATCAAATCAATTACTACCCTCGATGGTATCGCTCGTTCTCTCGACCCTCAATACAATTTTCTCTCTGCTACCAAACCTTTTGTCAAGAGTATTGCTACTTCACAAGAAAAAGGTACTACCCTCGCCGCACTTGCCAAACAAGCTATTAGTTTTGCTCGTTATAAGTTAACTCAACCTAATGCTCAAGAATCAATGCTACGACGTTTAGAATCTCGTCTCGAACAAGGGGAATTGCAAATTAGAGTTCGTTCTTTAGATAGCGATCGCTTGCTCAAACGCATTAATATTGGCATCAGAAGCCTAATTTTTGCTTGTCTGACTGGATTTACTCTGGTGGGGGGAACAGTTTTAATTGTAGCTAGTTACTATAATTGGGCGATCGCGCTTTTTTGTGTTTCGGGATTTTGGTTTTTGTTTTTGCTAAGAGCTTTATCCGAACTTGCTTTTCAAGACAAATTAGACAAGTTAACTCAAAATTCAAAATAACATTAAGTCGAACTATGTTCCAAAGTGCGTCGCGCATTGAATATTAAAGTTGGCATGGTTATACGAAATTTTTTAAATTAATGAGCGAACATAACCTTTTTTATCGACAAATACAATCTTTACTTTTATATCAATCAATTTTCGACAATGAAATCGGCACAGCTTTTCTCAATCTTCTTCAGACACTCGATCGAAAAGATTCAAATTGCTTAAAAGCTTACAGTAATTGGTTCAAAAATCTAGCAGTAATAAACCAAAGTTGGCAAGATTATCTGATCGATCGAATTCTGCAAGACGACAATCCTTTTAGCCAACAAATACAAAGAGTCGATTTACAAGAAATACCTCGAGCGACGATCGCCGCAGTTAAATACGACCTCAACATTTTACAAAATATATATAAATGTACTCCCGAACAAATTAGTCAGTGGGTACAAACTGCATCTAATTTGTCAGTAGCTCCTGTAGTTTGGAACTTGAAAACAGCTAAGGAATCTTTTTTACACAGACAAACAAATTGGACGGAAGCACTTACAGAATTAGCCGATTATTATCGTCAACATGGTACGGGAATATTTGCTCGCGAGCGCGCTTTTCGTTGGCAACAAGGTCAATTTTTAAGTATTAGCAATCCCGATCCAATTCAGTTAGACGAAATAGTTGGTTATGAATTGCAAAAACAAGCTTTGCAAAAAAATACAGAATTTTTGCTGGCTGGGTATACTGCCTTAAATGTTTTATTATATGGCAGTCGCGGTTCGGGAAAATCTTCTCTAGTTAAAGGGTTATTACAAGAGTATGGCGAGCGGGGTTTGAGATTAATTGAAGTCGGTAAATCTGAATTAAAAGATTTGTCCGCGATAGTAGAAACATTGCGCGATCGCCCTCAAAAATTTATTATTTTTGTCGATGACTTGTCTTTTGAAGAAGATAACGATGCTTTTAAAGCGCTCAAAGTAGTTTTAGAGGGAAGTTTAACCGCTAAGGCTAAAAATGTTGTCGTCTATGCTACTTCCAATCGCAGACACTTAATTCGAGAATTTTTTGACGATCGCCCTCGCCCCAGTGATGCTGATGAAGTACATTCGTGGGATACCGTCCAAGAAAAATTATCTTTCAGCGATCGCTTTGGTTTAACGCTTACTTTCGAACCCGCCAATCAGGATACTTATCTTGATATTGTCAGACACTTAGCAGCACAAGAAAAAATTGAAATCGATCGAGAAGAGTTAGAATTTCGTGCCAAACAATGGGCAACTCGTCACAACGGACGTTCCGGACGTACTGCCAGACAATTTATTAATTTTCTTTACGCTGAATTAATTATATTGCGATCGAATCCGTAGTGAAAAATTGTTATTTTTAGGTAAAGATTTGGGAACTCTTATCTATAAGACTGAGGAAATTATTATCTACAGGCAAATATAAAGCTTGAATAATTAATACTAGTTCGAGCGAGTCGCTTTAACTAGTTTTTCAAGCTTATTTTTACTAGTAGTTTCATGCTTTATGTTTAATTACTTTTAAACTTAAATTTTTAGTTAGCAATCCTCAGCTTGCCGAACGTAATCTTAGAATTTTTTCAATATTACGTTCATTTAAACAAAGCTAATCAACCAGTAATATTTACTCACAGGAGTAACTTGCTTGGTGTGACTTAGCTTATACGCAAACAAGTTAACTAACAGCAGATAAGGTAAGATGAAATCACCCAAGCTTATTAATATAATTCTTGCTAGTTCGGCATTTTGTGGAATTGGATTTGGCGCTACTAAACTTCTTGGCGCAAATCCTACCAGTGCTTTAATAGGTGGTGGAATGACCATCCCTGCTGTTTTAGCAGGTGCGGCGATCGCTGGCAATAAGAAAGAAGAAGAAGAACAAATAGAACAAGAGAATTCGTCCAATAATCATCAAGCACTTCAACAACAAGAACAAGAATTAAATCTATCTATCTCTACTGCAACTGGTAAAATGCAAGAGATAGAAACTAATATTAATTCTCTACAATCGGAACAAAATCAGTTAGTTAATACCATATCAGAGTTAAATAGTCAAAAAGAAGAATTAAATGGTAACTTGACTAATTTAGATAGTCAAATTCAACAACTGAAAAAGCAGAAGCAAGAATTAGAATTAACAGTTTCAGAAAAATTAAACCAAAGTCAAGAAATTGAAAATCGTCTCAATTCTTTTCAACAAGAATTAGAACAAACTCAAAATCGCAAACAAGAGTTAGAAAACAACAATCAAAACTTACAAACACAAATTAATGACCTTCAAGAACGCTCGGAACAACTAAATCAATCTTTAATTCCTTTAAATAATGAAAAGGAAGAAGTTGAAGTTAGCTTAAATAGTCAAAAAAATGAACTCGAACAGTTACTCGATCGAATTTTTAATTCGCAGCAAGAACACGAACAACTGAGTCAACAAATTGCTACTCTAGAATCTTTAAAAAAACAACTAGAAGTAGAAAATCGAGACATTAACACGCAACTTCAAGAACAAGACGAGCGACTAGTTGCAATTTCAGATAATACAAGCGAAGAAATTGACACTCTTGAGGAATCAACAGATGATTTTAATGTATTAGCTGATTCGATCGCGGATACTGAAGATGAAACTTTTAATACTACTGGCGAATCACAATTAGCTTCTTTTACATCTAATGACGATGATTTAAGTTCTTTGTTAGATTCTGCTGATAGTGGTGATGATACCTTTAATGCACTCATTGATGCAGCAAACGACAGCGAATTTGCAGCAGCATCTATGAGTGATAATAATAATGACTTTAGTGCATTATTAGACTCTGATGAGCATGATGAAAGCTCATCTTTTAGTCAAATATTTAATTCACCTAATGAAAGTGAAGCCGAAGTTGAATCTTTGAGCGATAATAACAATGACTTTAATGCTTTGTTAGACTCTGATGAGAATAATGAAAGCTCATCCTTTAGTCAAATATTTAATTCACCTAATGAAAGTGAATCCGAAATTGAATCTTTTGATAGTAATAACGATGACTTTGCTGCCTTACTAGATTCTAATGAAAGTGAACCATCTTTTGAGGCGATCGCATCTGAATCAGAATCTTTTGACAATAGTGAAGATGATTTTAGTGCGTTATTAGATTCTAATGAAAGTGAATCTGAAGTAGCATCTTTGAGCGATAATGAAGATGACTTTAGTGCGTTACTAGATTCTAATGAAAGCGAACCATCTTTTGAGGCGATCGCATCCGAACCCGAATCAAAATCTTTTGATAGTAACGAAGATGACTTTAGTGCTTTACTAGATTCTAGTGAAAGTGAATCTGAAGCTGTATCTTTTGATAATAATGAAGATGACTTTAGTGCTTTACTAGATTCTAGTGAAAGTGAATCAGAAGTTGAATCTTTGAGCGATAATAACGATGACTTTGGTGCGTTACTAGATTTTAGTGAAAGTGAATCTGAAGCTGTATCTTTTGATAATAATGAAGATGACTTTGCTGCGTTACTAGATTCTAATGAAAGTGAATCCGAAGTTGAATCTTTGAGCGATAATAACGATGACTTTGGTGCGTTACTAGATTCTAGTGAAAGTGAACTTGAAGTAGCATCTTTTGATAATAATGAAGATGACTTTGCTGCCTTACTAGATTCTGGTGAAAGTGAACCATCTTTTGAGGCGATCGCATCTGAATCTGAATCAAAAGATTTTGATAGTAACGAAGATGACTTTGGTGCGTTACTAGATTCTAGTGAAAGTGAATCCGAAGTTGAATCTTTGAGCGATAATAACGATGACTTTGCTGCCTTACTAGATTCTAATGAAAGTGAATCCGAAGTTGAATCTTTGAGCGATAATAACGATGACTTTGCTGCCTTACTAGATTCTAATGAAAGTGAATCTGAAGTTGAATCTTTGAGCGATAATAACGATGACTTTGCTGCCTTACTAGATTCTAATGAAACTGAATCTGAAGCTGTATCTTTTGATAATAATGAAGATGACTTTGCTGCCTTACTAGATTCTAATGAAACTGAATCTGAAGCTGTATCTTTTGATAATAATGAAGATGACTTTGCTGCCTTACTAGATTCTAGTGAAAGTGAATCCGAAGTTGAATCTTTTGATAATAATGAAGATGACTTTGGTGCTTTACTAGATTCTAATGAAAGTGAACCATCTTTTGAGGCGATCGCATCTGAATCTGAATCAAAATCTTTTGATAGTAATGAAGATGATTTTGCTGCGTTACTAGATTCTGGTGAAAGTGAATCCGAAGTTGAATCTTTGAGCGATAATAACGATGACTTTGCTGCCTTACTAGATTCTAATGAAAGTAAATCCGAAGTTGAATCTTTTGATAATAATGAAGATGACTTTGGTGCTTTACTAGATTCTAATGAAAGTGAACCATCTTTTGAGGCGATCGCATCTGAATCTGAATCAAAATCTTTTGATAGTAATGAAGATGACTTTGGTGCTTTACTAGATTCTAATGAAAGTGAACCATCTTTTGAGGCGATCGCATCTGAATCTGAATCAAAATCTTTTGATAGTAATGAAGATGACTTTAGTGCTTTACTAGATTCTAATGAAAGTGAACTTGAAGTAGCATCTTTTGATAATAATGAAGATGACTTTAGTGCTTTATTAGATTCTGGTGAAAGTGAAGCCGAAGTTGAATCTTTGAGCGATAATAACGATGACTTTGCTGCCTTACTAGATTTTAGTGAAAGTGAAGCCGAAGTTGAATCTTTGAGCGATAATAACGATGACTTTGCTGCCTTACTAGATTCTAATGAAAGTGAATCTGAAATAGCATCTTTTGATAATAATGAAGATGACTTTGGTGCTTTACTAGATTCTAATGAAAGTGACGATTCCTTTAATGCACTTATGGATGTGGTTAACGACAAAAAATCATCCATTGAATCTTTTAGCACTAGTGATGACGACTTAGGAACTTTGCTAGATTCTAATGACATTAACGAATCTTTTGATGCATTCGAAGATTCATTTAGCGACAAAGAACTAGAAACTTCAATTCAAAACAGCGATTTGGATGCATTTCTAGATGACGCTGACGGTAGCAATGGCAAAACAGATGACTTGAATGCTTTGCTTGATTCTGTAGACGAACCAAAAAAGCAGACTTTTGATAATTTAGAGGAAGCTTTTGATGATTTAGATAAATTTGATTTTCCTAATGATGACGAAAGCGAAGATTTAGAGTCATCAAACAATAAAGATGTGAATTCAGAATCTCAAACAATCGATCTAGAAAACCTACTAGGTTCTTCTTTTGATTCACAATCATAGTTAGGAGTTAATTTTTTAACTCTATTAAATAATTTATTTTTTTAACTCGATACAATTTTATAGTATCGAGTTTTTTTATTTATTAGCGATCGATGTCTTTTTCTTATTGTCGTACTGTTCGTTTGGGTGATACCGATGCCGCAGGAGTTGTTTATTTTGCTAATGTTTTACACATGTGTCACGAAGCCTATGAAGAATCTTTAGTTCATGCTGATATTAATCTCAATTTATTTTTAAATGATTCATCGATCGCGATTCCTATTATTGATGCTTCAGTTAAATTTTTTAGTCCAATAATTTGTGGCGATCGCTTGTTAATTACCTTAGAAACTCAACAACTAGATGATAATAAATTTGATATTAATTATCGAATTACTTCTGTTGATTCAACTGAAAAAATTTTGGCAACAGCAACAACTACACATGTGGCGATCGATTCAATTAGAAGGAAAAAAATTAATCTACCCGATTCTATAATTGGCTGGTTAAAGATAAGTAAAGAGTATTAAATTCTGTAGGGGTGTTCTATGAAACTTCCCTACAAATCTATGTTAAAAGAAATTATCCGCGTTTAACTTAAAGTTTAATGTATACTGTCAGTCTAATCCGCGCTCGTTCTTACGAACTACAAAACTTGCGTTCTTCAATAGAAATGCTTCTCGAACCGTTAGGAGGTATGAGAGAATATGTAAAACAGGGCGATCGCGTTTTGCTCAAACCGAATTTGCTGACTGGTTCGCGTCCTACTAAAGAATGCATCACTCGCCCAGAAATCGTTTACTGTGTCGCTCAATTAATCAAAGAAGCAGGAGGAAAACCATTTTTAGGGGATAGTCCTGCTTTTGGTAGTGCTAAAGGTGTGGCTAAAGCAAATGGCTATTTACCCTTGCTAGAAGAATTAGATATTCCCATCGTCGAATTTCATGGAAAACGCTATCAAATTGCAAGCGAAAATTTCGAGCATCTGCGTTTATGTAAAGAAGCTATGGATGCAGATGTCGTCATCAATCTTCCTAAAATTAAATCTCACATGCAACTGACTCTAACAATGGGAGTGAAAAACTTATTTGGTTGCGTGCCTGGTAAAATGAAAGCTTGGTGGCATATGGAAGCGGGCAAAGATGCAAATCGCTTTGGTGAAATGTTGGTGGAGACGGCAAAAGCGATCGATCCAGATTTGACCATTATTGATGGTATCATCGGTCATGAAGGGAACGGCCCAAGCGGTGGAGAACCTCGCGAACTTGGAGTTTTAGGCGCATCTAACCATGTTTTTGCTCTCGATCGCGCCATAGTCGAAATTCTCAATGTCGATCCCGCACTAGTACCGACACTTACGGCTCAATCTCGTTTAAATTTGTGTTCTCAACTTTCAGAAATTGAATTTCCCCTAAAGCATCCACGAGAGTTACAAATTTCAGATTGGAAATTACCAGACAATCTCATGCCTATCGATTTTGGTTTACCTCGCGTCGTGCGATCGACCTTCAAACATTTTTACATCAAATTTATTAAAGAACCGAGACAGACTTACTCGGTCAAATAATACAAAAATCAGCAGAATTCAGTCAAATAATATACAAAAACTAACGCTACTTCCATTTTAAGCTATTACAACCCTCCGATTGCTTATTTCAGACCGCCCTATCTCAGTGGCGGTTTTTATTTGTCGATAAGAATTTCAACAAGCGACTTGAGAATTATTAACTTTGTTTAAATAAATCAACAGTTTATGGCGGAGTCTCTTCGACATTTGCAGGCACTGCTGGTTTAAACAAAACCTTAAGCAAAAATTAAATTTGTCAAGTTTATTTAAATAAATGTTACAAAAATTGTTAATATACTTAAAATAAGTTAACAAAATTTAAAATTATGTGTACCTTCAATGACAAAAACGGCATAGTCAACAACTTTGCCTCTGTGAAGTCATTTACTAGTAACTAGTATTTAAAATCATCATTTTTTATATTTCCAACTTAATTTCCTTTTGTCACAGCACCAAAGTTTAAAAATTGCTTACAGTTTCTTCCTAAAACCATTTGAGCATATTAGCTTGAAGTAAATGTATAGTTCACCACAAAACAGGCACAGGACTAATATGATTGACTTTTCCCAACTTCTTCAACTTTACGAATTGGGAAGACGTGATTTTAGTCAGATAGATTTAAGGCAAGTCCATTTTAGCGAGGTTAACCTAACTGAAATTAAATTGTGGCGGGCTAATTTAGCTGAAATTAATCTTAGCTTTTCTATTTTACATAGAGCAAATTTAAATGAGAGTAACCTTGCAGGAGCAACCCTCTGGCAAACCGATCTAACAAAAGCTAGTTTAATTCAAGCTCAACTCTGTCGTGCCTTGCTGATCCGTGCTAATTTGGAGGGAGCTACTTTATCTAAAGCTCTGATTAGGAGTGCAGATCTGCGCTTAGCTTGTCTAAAAGGAGCAGATTTAAGGGGTGCAGATTTGAGTGAAGCCAATCTTAGTTATGCAGACTTGCGAAAAGCCGATCTAAGAGGAGCTAATCTCGGTCGTGCTATATTGACTGGGGCAAACATAGCTCAAGCTAATCTGAGTAATACCAACCTGGAAGGAACTATTTTAGAGCGGGTAGACTTGAGTCAAGTCATCTTACCTAATTTAGATTTAAGAAAAACCGTGCTAGCTGGCAATAGGGCAATTGAGATAGGGAACTATCAGTTAAGTATTTAAATCGTGTAGTCTTAACCCTATAATGCAAATTCGAGGTTTATTGCCAGTAAATCATGGCGAGGATCGTAATGAATCTGACTAATTCCCTGCTGCGGGACTTAGTAACAGAATATTCAAATCTTCGTCCCCAAATATATTTTAATTCTTCTTTGTTGGCACTAGCTCGTGCTATGGAAGATATGGTGCTAGCTAGCGATGATGTACCTTTAGTTATCGCTAATTTTCAGCATGAAAGTTTTTTTCGCCAACAACAACGTCGCTTTTATCGTATTGCTCGACAAACAGAGCAAGTTTATGTACTAGCCGTACCCGATCGAGAATCTGGTTTTTCTGTGGCGAATTGTGGTTATGAAACGATTCCTTTAGAAGCAACAGATGTTTTGGCTGGAGAAAAGTATTTGGTGATTATCGGACAACAATACGCTGCTTGTTTAGTCGCTCAAGAAAAGCTTTCTCTAAAAGAATTAAACCAGATGAGAAACCCAGTAGAACATGTTAAAAGATTCGAGGGGTTTTGGACTTTCGATCGCGATGTGACTTACAGTGCTGCTGACTGGTTATTGGGGCAAATTAAAAATTATCGTCCTGAGTTGGCTTATAAAATAGAACAAGCAAGACAATTTTACAATTTAAACCAAAATTTATTCGATCGACCTTGTCCTTTAATAACTCACTCGATCGATCTCGGTATCTTTACTCAACGTCTGGTTGCTCATCTCCAAACAGGTCAATATCAATTATTTAAAGCTTATACAGCGATCGCAGTAGCAGAACGAAAAGAACATTTAATTAACAAAATTGCCCAGGCACAGCGTCAGTCTCTCAATCCAGAAGAGATTTTACAAATCACCGTACGAGAATTAGGTCAGTTGTTTCCTCGGTATCGCTGTTTGCTTTATCGCCTTAATCCCGATGACAAAGAGGTACAAATTGAATATGAATCCGTACCTTTGGGAATGCCTTCTTTATTGGGTCAAAAGTGGTCAGTAGCAGACAACCCCATCTTTATTGTCGCTCAAACTCAAGATTCTGCTCTAGTCATTAATGATGTTACCGACAATATTTACTTACAAGGCAATTCTATTTTAAAGGAGAAAATAGAACGGGCGGCGATTAACTCTTGGTTGATGGTTTCCATTCGCGATCGAGGAGTTTTGTTGGGGATGTTGGAATTGCACTATGGAGGAAAAAAACAATTCCAATGGCAAGCGGAAGATATTGCCTTAGTTGAAGCGGTTGCCAATAGTGCGGGAGTGGCGTTAACTCAAGCTAATGCTTATAGCAATTTAGTCGATTTAAATCGTCAACTAGAGGCGCTCGAGCGCATTCAGAGTAATATGATTGCGATCGTCGGACACGAATTACGCACACCTCTATCAACGATTCGTATCTGTCTCGAAAGTTTGGCAACCGAACCAGATATGCCTCTCGAACTACGAGAAGTTATGTTAGATACGGCTTTAACCGATAGCGAACGGTTAGGTCAATTAATTCACGATTTTTTAACTCTTTCTAAGTTAGAAGCAGGGAAGGCATATCGTAGTATAGAACCGCTTCATTTAGACTACGCTCTCGATCTAGCTCTTCGTCGTGTTCGGAGTAATTTTCAAAGCCAAACCATACCCAAGATTAGAGTGGAATTATCTCATCAGTTACCTTTGGTGGTAGCAGATGTGGAAGGACTAGTAGAAGTATTTACTAAGCTGCTAGATAACGCTTGTAAATTTACACCTGCTCACAGTGAAATTTTTATTACCGCTCGAATTCAAAATGTAGAAAATGCATTTATTTCTGAGGAATCTCGTCAGATGTTAGAAGCGATTGTCGCCGATACTGGTAGAGGAATTGAAACCAATCAGCTTGAAATTATTTTCGATCGCTTTTCTCAATCAGAAAATTATTTACGACGCACTGTTAGCGGGGTGGGATTGGGATTAGCCATTTGCCGTCAGATCGTTAACGGTATGGGCGGACAAATTTGGGCTATGAGCGAGGGAAAAGATCGGGGTAGTCAGTTTCACTTTACCATCCCCATTAAGTAGAGACGTGCGCCGCCCGATCGTCAAGTTACAATTTTTGCTATCCGTCGATCGCCCTAATCCCTAAAAAGGTCAAACGTCTGGTGGAATGAAAGGATCGGGTGAAAAATTGGCATCGCCACCAAAATTACGATAATACCAAACGCTTAATTCTCTAGCGTACTGAAGTCCTTCTAGAGCAATTTTTGCCTTGCTAAATCTTTCGCCAAAGACGCGATCGCCGATTTGTTTGAGTTGTTGCAACATTTGATAGATGTTATCGGAAAGATAACCCATAAAATAGAGGCGATTGAGAAGTTCGTATTGCGATTCCCCTGGAATGGGATAAAGTCCCAAATAATTGACGATCGTTTGGGCTAACACTTCGCCAAACTGTTTGAGTTTATTCGAGCAATTAACGGGCGAACTGAGATAGTTTTGTTCTGCTTCGGATGCGATCGCATACAATTGGGGAGCAAAACTTTCTAAAAAAGCAAAGTTAGATGAATTAAATAAATTTGCTTGGGCATTCCCACTACGAAATTTTTGCAAGCTTTCCAGGGCTTTTTGATAGTTTTTCCAGTCTTCTTTAGCAAAAAATTGACTGGCGGCTGTTTGCCAATCGGCGATCGCCGCCTTCAATTCCTCTTGATGGGAATAAGCTTGAGCGCGACTGAGATATGCTTTAGGATTATTGGCATTAAGTTCGATCGCGCGTTCGAAATCGGCGATAGCGAATTGATAGTTTCCCATTGCCATCCGAACATTACCCCGTCCGATGTAACTCATCGGATCGCGATCGTCTATTTGCAGCGCTTTTTCAAAATCTGCCAACGCGCCAAAAATATCGCCTAGTTGCTGACGTAAATTGCCTCGATGACGACTAGCAATTAAGTCATTGGGATTGATTTCTAATGCTCTGTTGAGGTCGGCGATCGCTCCTTTGAAGTCACGCTTTTTGCTTTTAACAATCGCCCGACAACAGTAAGCAATGGCATCGCGATCGTCTATCTTTAATGCCCAATCTAATTCTTTAATTGCACCATCACAATCTCCTCGTTCTGCTTTTTGCAAAATTTCGCTATAAATTGTTGCTTGAGAAAATGGGGCGGGCGTAGATTGAATGGGTTGTTCGGTGACGGTTACAGCAGAAGATTGTAATTGTTCGATGCGTTGGAGACAATCGCGACAACTTTCGGCATCTTTTTGAGCTAAATACAGTTCGGCAGCTTTTTTTAAAGAAGAAATTGCCGCTTGTCTGCGCGCTAATTTCTGCTCGGCAATACCTTTTAATTGATAAGCTGGAGCGTAATTATCTTTCAATCGAATCGAAGTTTCTACATCTTCAAACGCCCCTGGAAAATTTTTTAGTTCGAGACGAATCAAGGCACGAGCATAGTAATATTCAAAGCGATCGCGATCGAGATCGATCGCTTGATTGTAATCGAAAGCAGCTTCTCGGACATTTCCTAGTTTGGTGTGCGCTAAACCTCGGCGATAATAAGCTTCTGCCAAATAAGGAGCGATCGCGATAACTTCGTCAAAAATGGCGATCGCTCCTCGATAATCTTTTTGGCGCGTCTTTTCAATTCCTTGTACTAGAAGAGTTTGCTCCATCTTGCTTCTCCCATGCCTTGCTAATCGCTATCTATTTTTAATTTTAAAGCGATCGAAATTAGAGGCTGGCAAATTCAGCTCGATCTCTGTTACAAACCAACGGCTAATTTCCAGGCGATCGGACAGCAGAAGGTTTAGAAGCCCAATTGGTTGCTGTCTCGAGCGTCATTGCGTCATTGTCAACTTCAAACACTGTTAGAGCCGTCATCAGAGACTAAAAATGATTTGTCAGAAGTCACGAAGCCGCTTTGCGGTTCGCAAGTTCTTGGATATACTGCCGTAGTGTGCGTGGTTCGCGTCCAAGAATGGCTTGCAGCACAAGCGCATTGCCGCCAGGAAAACCATGGCAATCGTAGTGTGCATACATCTTTTTCATACCCTCGCGGATAAAACCTTTGGGAATATGTGCAGCCTGCACCCACTCCTCGAAAGTCGGTTCGCCCGCTTCAATCGGACTATCGATCGCCTCGCTCATCATTGCCGCTAGTTCTACCCGATCGACCATGCCAGGAGAACATAGCTCGAAAGTGCCATAGTCTAATTTATCTCCCGTCAGTGCCAGTGCCGCCACTTCTGCCACGTCGCGGTAATCTACATAGGATGCTTTAGCATGTTTTGAGTAGGGTAAAGCAAACTCACCTTTCTCCATCACCGCCTTCCAACCGCTATCGAAGTTTTGCATGAACATCGTCGGCTGCAAGACAGTAAAATTCATCCCTGACTCGTACAATGCTTCCTCGACCGGGCATTTAGCCGCATGGTTACTGAGTGCAGAGATTGACGGATGGATGACACCAGAGAAGACAAACTTCCTGACTCCCGCCGCTTTGGCAGCCTCGACCATCGCCACGCCCAACTCCGCTTCATTGGGTGCAAAGGCAGGGTTGAGATGAAAGACACCATCCATACCACTAGCAGCGGCACGAAGACTCTCTGCATCGCCGAGATCTCCGACTACCGCTTCATCCGCGCCCTGCTGCCGCGCTGGATCGATCTTATCTTTGTCCCGCACTAAAGCTCGAATCGTAACACCCCGCTGCTTTAGTTCCGGTATGACATGACTGGCGTATGCGCCTGTTGCTCCTACCATTAATACTTTCATTTGTTATCTCCCGATTTTTTTTCTGTAAATCAGCTTTAGAACCTTTCGCCATCAACAGCGAGTGTGCTACCAGTGATATAGGAAGCATCATCAGAGACTAGAAATGCTACAGCGGCGGCAATTTCTTCCGGCTTAGCCAGGCGCTGTAGTAATGTCTTACCTGAATTAGGTGGTTTTGGTGTGGATTTTCTCTGTCGATCGCAACGCCTGCACGGAGTGCAATCACGCCCATCCGCGATCGCGCAAATATGATTCAAAGTCGGTCGGTGCAGGAAAATCGCGTTTCAACGCCGTCAAATCTGCTGCATAGCCGACGTTTTCAAACCAGCGATACATAATGGTTACTTCCTCTCCGGCTTGCTGCTCGAAGGCTTCAAACGGGATTTGTTGATAGTTAACAGGTTTTCCCAAAACGCGGCTGAAGGCGGCAGCGATTTCCGGCATGGTCATATCCACACTGGCTACTTCGATTTCGCGGTTGGCGAAATCTGCGGGACGATCGAATACTTCGGCAACCATTTCTCCATAGTCTTCTTCGGAAAGTTGCTGCACTTTCGTATCTGGACTGAGCGGCTGGGAAAGCGTTCCGTTTTCAACCATCGATCGCATCGCGTCGTAATTGTAAAAAAAGAACACCGGACGCATAATCGTATATGGCAAGCCAATCGATCGGATATATTCTTCGACTTGAAACTTGCTGTCGAAATGTGGAACGCCAGTTTTTCGTTCCGCGCTACCCACCGAACTATAGACGAAATGCTCGATACCTGCTGCTTTCGCTGCGTCTGCGATCGCTTTGCCCTGACGAATTTCGGTTTCTGTTCCGTCTTTAAAGTCCTGTACCGAAAAAACGCCAAAAATATTTTGCACAGCGCGATCGAGTGAAGCGCGATCGCTGAAATCTCCTTCTACGAGTTCTGCGCCCGCTTGTTTGAGTGCTTGGGCAGCGGGCTTATTTGGGTCACGCACCAAAGCGCGAACCGTGAAATTTCCGCGTTGTAATAAATGACGCGCTACCGCGCCGCCCTGGTTGCCGGTCGCGCCAGTGACTAAGATGAGTCGTTCTGCGTTTGTTGGTTGTGCCATGCCTCTTTTAATGCTGTTTGTGTTTTTAAAATTTCATCTTGTCTAAACAATAACTTGTACAGAAAAAAAGAAAAAGTAGTTAAAATTCAAAACAGTTATGCAAAAAATTCAAAAATGCGTTTGCGTAAATGGACAAGCTGAAAAGCCTGATGATTTTTATGCGCTCTGCTCAGTCTTGCAGCTTTTCGGAGGCAGCACGACAGTTAGGAATGGCTCCTTCAGCCGTAAGTCGAGCCGTATTACGCTTAGAAGATGAATTGGGGGTGCGCTTGCTCCAGCGGACGACTCGCAGTTTGACGCTAACCGAAGATGGCAACCGATTTTATCAACGCTGTCAGCAAATTCTCAACGACTTGGAAGAAGCCGAACTCGAAGTCAAACAATCGCGATCGATGCCGCTCGGAACATTGCGGCTCGATCTGAGCTTTACATTTGGCAAAATGCATATCGCTCCGGCTCTGCTGCAATTTGCCGCACAATATCCCGAGCTAAATCTGAATGTTTCTTTTAACGATCGTTTTATCGATCTAATTGAGGAAGGCATTGATGCGACTGTGCGAATTGGAATGAGCAGCGATAGCCGTTTAATCAAGCACCACCTAGCAACTGCACGCTACATCACTTGTGCTTCGCCGCAGTATCTCGCCCAGTATGGTACGCCGACAACGCCCACAGAACTATTGCAGCATCGCTGTGTCAATTTTATCTATCCACAGACTCGACAAGAACCTAATTGGAAGTTTGAACGAGACAGAAAATCGATCGACCTTTCCGTTGACAGTTATCTGCGATTCGATAATTCAGAAGTCATTTTAGAGGCGGTCATTCAAGGAGCCGGAGTGGTTCAATTGCCCAAGTTTATTGCAGCGAAAGCGATCGCGCGTGGAGATCTCCAACCGATCCTCCAATCCTACACGACCCGAATTGGATTGCCGATCGCAGTGTTGTATCCACAAAAACGCTATCTCTGTGCCAAAGTTCGCGTCTTTGTTGAGTTTATGACAGAGTTGACGACTGCCCTGAAGCAAGTTGATGTCGTGGACTGAAGACTCGAACCAGTCAGCGTAGAGAGACGATCGGATGACAGCTATACGTAGAAGCGATCGAATCACTATGTCTAGATTTGAGCAAATGTTCTAGTTGTCGCAAAGCCCGAAAATAGCTGTTTCTAATTTTAGAGCGATCGAAATTAGAGGCTGGCAAATTCAGCTTGATATTTAACTTTGCCATGACAACCCGACAGCGCCCCATTTATCAACTCTAAAACCATAAACGCTTCATCTGGAACGGAATATTCGCAGACAAGCCCTTTTTCTATTGCGGTAACGAAACCAAAGCGATGATAATATTCAGGATTTCCGAGTACGACTACACCTTGAAACCCCAAACGAGAACATTCTTTTAAAGCGTATCGTATCAACACCGAACCAATTCCTTGTCTTTGAAACTGAGGAAGGATGGCAAGCGGCGCTAAACCAAGAATTTGACAAACTGAGCTGCTATGGATTTCGATGGAAACTGGAGAAAAGAAAATATGTCCGACGATTTGCCCGCTTTTAACTGCTACAAATGAAAGTACAGGTTCAACAACTTTCCTGAGAATATCTACCAAATCTGCTTCTTTTGTCCTACCGAAGGCAGCAACATGAACTTGGTAAATTGCCTCAATATCTTCTAGTTTCTCGACACGGATTTCCATTTTTTTGACAGATTCAGTACATTTCAAGTTTAATCTCGATCGCTTTTGGCGCTGTTTGTCTGGGCGCGATTGCCACTTTCATTTCAGTTGAGAAATATATATTTGTGTATATATTCGCTCGATGCCTAGTGCTATAGAATACTTCTAAGTACGCTCGAAGCGGAGTTTTAAATGTTTACTCCTCATCAAAACCGATCGATCGTCGGTAAAGTAATGCGATCGACAGCAAGTTTAACAGTCAAACTGTCGGCGATGCTGTTATTTACTGTTGGTTTTAATTCTCCTTTGTTTGCTCAAACCACTCCTAAATCTGAATGTCGTTCTGCTTTCGGACAGACTGTTTGTGGCTATAACTGTATCGCTGCTAACGGGAAGGTACGTTGTGCTGAATGGCCTGGAGGTGTTTGCAAAGCTGCTTTTAACGATGTAGTATGCGGCCCTTCCGCGCCAGTAGGATGGCGAGAAGGCAGTATTTCCTACTTTTCTAGTTTACCCAAAGCTGAATGTTATTCTGCTAACGAAAAGACGGTTTGCGGCTATAATTGTACGGCGGCTTTTGGCGAAGTAGCCTGTTCGCAATGGCCTGGAGGCGTTTGTAAAGCTACTGATGGCGGCGTAGTATGTGGCCCTCCCGCCCCAGAAAATTGGCTGGCAAAATACACCGAAAGAGAGCGTCCTTATTATCGACGCTACTATTACTATAACTATACGTATCCATATTACTACCCAGATTCTTCTTCTGTAGTTGAGTGTGTAAGCGATTTAATTGGTATGGGCGTATCTGAAGATAATGCAGCGATCGCTTGTAGTCAGAAATAAGTTAGGGCTATTTCATGCTAAAAAATCTTCATCAAGACATTTCGAAGTCTATTTTAATGGATTAGCTTGAAGATTATTTAGTCGGTTTAAACTGATAACTAATCCCTAATCCCTAATCCCTATCCCCTCTCAATCTATTGGCGGTACGAAGTATTTGCCCTGCTAGCATGGCGGCACCAAAACCATTATCGATGTTTACTACGCCTACGCCAGTAGCACAAGAGTTAAGCATAGTTAGAAGGGGTGCAACGCCAGAAAAATTAGTGCCGTAGCCGACACTGGTGGGAACGCCGATAACGGGACAATCTGCCATGCCAGCAACAACGCTGGGTAATGCGCCTTCCATTCCTGCGACTACAATTAAAACATCGGCGCGATCGATAACGTGACGATGGCTCAAAAGACGATGAATTCCAGCCACGCCCACATCCCAAAGACGCTGCACTTGAAAGCCAAACAGTTCGGCTGTAATTGCTGCTTCTTCGGCAACGGGTAAATCGGCAGTACCAGCAGTTAGGATGGAAATATTGCCAGGATGTTTAATATTTGGTGGTTCGTTACAAACAGCAGCAATACGGGCGATCGGATAATAAATTAAGCCTTTAATTTCTTCTTGTAGTTGTTCTGCTACATCTGATTCGATACGAGTTACCATCACGATCGAAGTATTTTGGCGCATTGCTTCGACGATTTGAATAATTTGTTGGGTGGTTTTTCCCAACCCCCAAATTACTTCTGGAAAACCCGTTCTCAATTGACGGTGGCGATCGATTTTGGCAAAATCTTCTACTTCTTCAAAGGGAAGATGTTTTAATTTTTCTAAGGCGCTAGCAACAGAAATTTGTTTGTTTTCAATAGCTTCGAGAAGCAAACGCAATGCTTGAGGTTGAGTCATTTGAGTTAGGAACTAGGGGCGACTATGCTAAGGGTTAGCTAGGGAATAAAAAATGAGCATTGATGTCAACTTACTTTAAATCTAGATGAAAACAAACGCACAACGATCGCGAAAACTAATAAAGCTACAAAAGGTAAATAAATATATATCGATTGGCGATCGACAAGCTTCATAATAAACGGGTAGGTAAGCGCAAGCCAAAGATAATAAGCGCCGACAGTGTGTAAAATTTTCCAAGCGTTGGGACTTAATAATTTAGCGGTGCGATCGCTCGAGGTTGCTGTGAGGGCGATAATAAATAAATAGCCTAAATTGCCGCCATGGTCGGTTTCGACGGCAGTATGAGGAGTGACGATTGCTAACCCGATAATTGCTAATGCGTGGAAGCCATGGGATACAGCAAAAGAAACTCCTAAATAGCGGCGATTTTTGAGCAACCAAGTTGATAGTTGATTCGACCAAATTTTACGCACTGAAGAGGCAATAAATGCACTTACAAACAAGATGCAGGAAGTACGTGCGGTTGCCCTAATGGCAATTCGCATACTTTGTTCGTCAATGCCATGAATGATTAGGATTGAAGCTAGCATTGCCGCGATCGCCAGTGCGGAAAAACCAACAATATTCCATTTTTGTGGTAAAAATTTTGTTTCAAACATATAGATCCCCCCTAACCCCCCTTAAAAAGGGGGGAATTATAATTTTATGCCTCCTTAAAAAGGAGGGAATTCTGAATTTTTGTCGATCGCTTTAGTAACTATTTCTGCGGTTTCTTTAGAAGAAACAATAGGAATTATTTCAAACTCACCAAGATCTTGCCACTGTAATATCCACTCTTGAAACAACTTTGGATCGTCGCATTCCATAAGTTGAAAACAGCGATCGAAGTTAACTTCAACCCAACTGTCGATATACTTCAAACCTTCAGGCATCATGCGTCCTTTTTCTCTAAATCGACGGTATACTTCTTTAGGGTCGCGCTCTTTTAATCGCTCGATTACCATAAATAACATTTGGTTTTTTCTTGCTAATAATTTTGGCAAATAATTTTATTATTGGTGTCGTGGTAAGCTTAATTTTATGAATTAAAAGAGTCCACAGATGTAGGCGTAAGCCTTGCCGTAAGCTACACAGATGAACACAGATAATTGTTAATTAAGTTCGATCGCTAAAGAATTAATTTACGTTTTTAGCTTTGCTAATTTAAGATGATGTCTCGAGCGATCGACAAATTAATTAACTTTCTTGTTTGATGATTTGCTTAGTTGCGATTGGGCGAAGCCCACGCTACGCGATCGCTGATTCGCGCCAATATAGAAAAAGTGGTAATGCTAAAGATATTCCTACAGTTAAATTAGCGATTATGGCAATCCACCAATTTTTTATTTTATATTTTTGGTTTTCTCAATACATAAATAGCCATAAAATAGCGGAAGAAATAAACAAATCTGCCGCAGCAAAAGAAGAATTTTGATTGGCAAAAATTTCTTGAAAAAATAGTTTTATATTTAAACCATGCTCGACTATAAAAGGAATAAAAAAGTAATAAGGAACGATTAATCCGACGATGGATAATAATAAATAAACTTTTTTCATTTTTCTAAACTTTACAAACTCAAAATTCAGAAATTATAACTCCGAAGTTCGATTGCGTAGCACTTACGGCACTTTTTATTCCGAGGAAACCAGCCGTTCGCGGCACGGCTTCGCCTACGGAATCCGTGCCTTCTGAAAGAAGCAGTTCAAACTTGTCATTAATTTTACCTATCGCCCGCTCTATTTTTCTTGCCTATTCTTCCGAAAAATGTTCTTATCTTCCGAAGTTTTAAAAAAAATCTCGATATACTTTCGGCGTGGTGTTGGTATGTAGGCGAAAAATTCTGGTGAAATGACTTTGACTTTGAAAACCGACTTGTTGGCAAATTTGAGCGATCGATATGGTTCTTTGACGCAATAGTTTTTTTGCCATTTCAATTCGACATTTGGTGATGTATTGATGGGGCGGATATCCTGTCGATTGTTTGAACAAATGAGCGAAGTAATGAGGGCTAATGTGTAGGATTTGCGAAATTTCTTCTAGAGATAAATTTTGGTCTAAGTTTTCTTGAATGTAGGCGATCGCGCATCTTAATTGAGATGGAGATAAGCCACCCGTGTAGTTTTTAAGTTCGGGCGATTGCACTCCGTGCAGGCTGCGCGATCGCGCTGTATAACGTCTTGATAAATGCGCTGAAAGTGCTGTCGCCATCGACTCTGCATAAAGTCTGCTGTCTCTTCCTCCTGTTTCTAATTCTGCTTTTAAGGCGATTCCCATCTGTTGAATTAAAGGATCGCGAAACTTTAAATTAGGAATGAGATCGAGATTATTCGTTTCGCAAACAGAATTAATAAAAGTTGTCGGATTTAAATAAAGCAAAATCAAAGGAACTTCGCGATCGACTCTAACTTTGGGAAAAATTTCGTTTGCAGGAAAAAGAACGAGATCTCCAGTACTGTAATTTTCTTGTTGCCATTTTCCGTTGAGTAAATAACTCGCTTGAAAACTTCCTTGACAAATTACCAATGAGTGTGCGATCGCGATCGATTCTGGCATTTCGCCCGCAGGTTCGATTTCATAGATGAGATTTAAGCTATTCCATCCCAATTCAAAACTGGAGAGAAGATCGACATGTTCGATGTACTCTCCGTTTAAATCGACAGTTTCAATTTTTTTTTCTGACATCTGAAGAAGAGGATAGAGGTTAGGGGGTGGGGTGTAGGGAAGGCGGACAAGGTGACGAGGTTTCCTCGTCACCTT